>JBBRJE010000446.1:0-1515 GCA_038219845.1 Bacteroidia bacterium | reverse complement strand
TAAGTTTCGCATCATTACTGCTGAATCAATTGTGGGAACAGGTATTGGCAAATCAAGACCTTCCTGTGATGTCCACTTACCGGTTCCTTTTGCACCTGCTTTATCTAGGATCATATCCACCAGGTAATTGTCTGTTCCCTTATCATCTTTTCTGTCAAAAATCGCTGCTGATATTTCTATCAGAAAAGATTTCATTTCCCCTTTATTCCAGTCATTGAACACACGATGCATTTCATTATTCGTATAACCCAGACCGTTATGCAACAGGTCATAGCATTCACTAAGCAACTGCATAATCGCATACTCTATACCGTTATGAACCATTTTTACATAGTGACCCGCTGCATCTTTTCCTAAATAACCTACACAAGGCTCACCATTCACTTTTGCGGCAACAGCTTTTAATATGGCTTCCACTTTTTCATAAGCTTCTTTGTCCCCACCAGGCATAATGCTTGGACCTTTGCGTGCACCCTCTTCACCCCCGGAAATACCAATACCCATAAAATGAAAGCATTTATCCTGAAGAATTCTAATTCTCTTAAGGGTATCTATATAATGAGAATTACCACCGTCTATTATTATATCTCCTTCTTCTAATAATGGCATAAGATCATTAATTACACTATCTACAGGAATACCTGCAGGGACCAACATCATAATTTTACGCGGAACTTTCAACAGGTCTATCATTTCCTGGAGTTTATTCACTCCTTTTACGATTGTATCTGGCTGCGCCGAAGCTTCGAACAAATTGGTTTTATCAGGATTTTTATCATATCCGATTACGGCAAACCCTTGATCGGCCATGTTAAGTAAAAGATTGCTTCCCATAACTCCCAACCCAACCATACCGAAGTCATATTTATTTTCTGGCATAAAAAGTATTAAGAAGTAAAATTAGTAAAATTGATTTGAGTAACAGAATGACTATGACTAAAGATTAGAGTCTTCTAAAAAATAATAGAACGAATTGAGCATTGAGGAAAGTGATTTATTTGAATCCAATATTTTTTGCAGGTCTTTAAATCTGGTATCGCCAAGCAACAAATTAAAATAATAGTTTCTGCTTTCAGTGATTTGCAATTTTCTACCTGTCATAAATTTTTAATTCATAATTGTATTACACTTCCTGTAACATAGTAAGTAGTAACTTTGATAATATAATTTTTTATAAGATGAGTGAAACTGCTACCGTACCATTAACCTCGAAAGATTTTGCCACGGACCAGGAAGTGCGCTGGTGCCCCGGTTGTGGTGACTATTCTATATTGGCGCAGGTACAAAAAATAATGCCTGGTCTGGGAATTCCAAAAGAAAATATTGTGATCATATCCGGCATAGGATGCAGCAGCCGTTTTCCTTATTATATGAATACATACGGCATGCACAGTATTCATGGCAGGGCAACCGCAATTGCGGGCGGACTAAAAGCAAGCCGTCCTGAATTGAGTGTTTGGATCGTAACAGGCGATGGTGATTCCCTTAGCATTGGTGGTAACCATACCATTCATT
>JBBRJE010000445.1:0-1519 GCA_038219845.1 Bacteroidia bacterium | reverse complement strand
GATATTCATCTCCCTCACATAGGGACCATACGCATAAAATCGGCCTTGATAGATCGTATGAACAACATGAGTGATGATAAGAAATTTCATGCACTATTTATCCTCCAATCTTTTGGATGCATAAGCATTTTCTGCCAAGCTGAAATGGAGCAGGGACTTATAAAAGTTAATATTCTCCTCCACAATTTTATTTAAATTGTATTTTTCTAAAATTCGAACTCTTGCCTGCCCGCCGATTTGCTTTGCTATTTCCTTATTTTCCAAAAGATAATTTATTTTCTCCGCTATATCTTCTGGGGAATATGGATCAGCTAATAATCCATTTACACCATCCTCAATTGTTTCTTTGCCGGGCCCCACATTCGAGAAAATCACGGGCTTCGCCATCGACATTGCTTCTAATGCCACCATACCCTGGGTTTCCATATGAGAAGGGAAAGCGCAAATTTCAGCTTTTTCATACTCAATTGGCAGGTCATTATAATTAACCGGGCCGGTAAATTCAATTCCTTCAATTTTATTTACACTTACCAATTCTTTCATCTTATCAGAATACGATATCCCATCCGGATATTTCCAGTCTCTGCCAGTGAGAATTAATAATGCTTCAGGGGTTTTTGATTTCACACTTTTAAATCCAAGGACCAATTCTCTTACACCTTTCTTTTCACAAAGGGTACCCACAAAAAGAATCCTTTTAGGTATGAGTTTAGATTGATCAGATTTATAAAATTTATCAGAATTAATCGGGTTATAAATTATTTCTATTGGTCTGTTCTGAAAGGATAAATATTTCCTGGTATTCTGGACTACATAATCCGATACACCTATAAATGCATCCGCTTTCCTGAAGGATCTTTTTTCCTGGAATGCTTTCCAGAAATTTATTTTTCTTTTTTCAGCTTCTGCAAAAAAATGGTGCCCTCCATGAAGGCGGATGATAAACTTTATATTGCTTGTCTTTCTTATGAAAGCAAAACCTAATTCTGACGCTTCAAGGACATCAATCCGATCACTGGAATTGACTTTTTTAATCGCTTGATTTAACCGGCTTGAATTATCAATAAAACTAAACCGCTTCCATTTCGATCGCCTTAATCTTTTGATCTGCACGTTGCGGTCGATTTCTTCTTTATCAATCTCATTTTGCGAAAGACCGATTACTGTTACCTTATGCCCTGCAACCATCAATGCAGGGGCAATTGTGGAAATGAATGTGCCGATACCGCCATGCGACTTATTTCCTTCGGGGTATTCATGAGTAAGGAAACAAATATGCATTTTTAATTTACCAGTATCCCGGCAATATTCGCGGAAGCCATCTCTATATTATCGATATCCACAATTTTATCCAGCCATTCTTTTTGAGCCTCCAATTTGAAATTTTTTCCGGTAGTTAGGTCTTCTATTAATATGTTAAAATCCTTCTTCGAATTAATCCAATTTACCGGACTACTTTCTGGCATTGAACGAAAATGTTGAAAGCGGTAACATACTTCACTGCTCCATCCTTCATACC
>JBBRJE010000444.1:0-1523 GCA_038219845.1 Bacteroidia bacterium | reverse complement strand
TTTACTATAACGCAACAAAAAAGACAGTTCGAACCGATAAGGTAAATATTGTATTTGCCTTAATCTCAAGCATGGCGGACGTTTCAGAGGGAAATAAAAAAGGACAAACTACATCATTTGATGGCTTGTCCCATTTAGCGGCGTCAGGGAGATTCGAACCCACGACACGATGATTAAGAGTCAGATGCTCTACCAACTGAGCTTCGGAGTCAATTTAAAAATGCAATATTAAAATTTAAATTTCAGCGGAAAAACTGAGAATGAAATAGCATCAACAACTATCGAGATATCAATTTCCTTTCTTCTTTTCATTCAACTTTATCCAAACGGGGGCATGATCGCTGGTTTTTTCCCAGCCTCTTACATTCCGGTCGACACCTGCTGTTAGCAGACGTGATTCGATTTTTTTATTGAGCAAAAAATGATCAATACGCAAGCCGGCATCCCGTCCATAGGCATTGCGGAAATAATCCCAGAAGGTATAAATTTTTTCTTCCGGATAAAGGTATCGTAAGGCGTCTGTCCAACCTTGTGCCAATAGTTTTTTATAAGCCTTCCTGCTCTCCGGTCTGAACAAGGCATCATCGACCCATCGTTCGGGCTTATATACATCAAGCTCCGTTGGGATCACATTATAATCTCCGGTAAGGATCACTGGCTGATCCGAATTAATAAGCTTCGCCGCATGGGCTATCAGCCGCTCAAACCATAAGAGCTTATATTCAAATTTCGGCCCCGGTTGAGGATTGCCATTGGGCAGATACAAGCAGCCGATCAATATCCCATTAATGATGCCTTCAATATATCGGCTGTGAAGATCCTCCGGGTCTCCAGGTAAAGCCCGTCTTTGCTCCGTAATATCCGCACCACGCGCCAGGATAGCCACACCATTCCAACTTTTTTGTCCGTGCCATATGGCATTATAACCCGCTTCATTAATTGCTTTTTCAGGGAATTTTTCCTGTGGTGCTTTTAATTCCTGTAGGCATACTATATCGGGTGATGATTCATTGAGCCAGCGAATAAGCACCGGCAAGCGACCATTAACCCCATTAACATTATAAGTGGCGATCTTCATAAAAATCAATATATTTAAAAATAGATCTTGTTAAATCTTATGTAAAAGTAAATATTTTATATGACGCGGAAAATCAAGCCTTGTAATTTTTGGAAATTTATACTTGTCTTGGAATCTTCCTTTTTAATTTTATTTTTGCAATAAGACCTAATATAAATGAAAAGACACCAGACCCTGTTTAGTATTATATTATTACTGCTGATATTATTCAGCGCCTGCGGTTATGAGGAAAAAATGAAAAATTTTCAGGAGAATATGGAAAAGGTCTCAAAAGGAATCAAAAAAACAGATTCCGTAGCAGAAAGAATTTCCAAAGGGGCCACTAAATTTGTAAAGCATATCGACAAGTACGTGGATACAACACAATATAAAAAAGATACTACAGGCATATGGAAAAAGAAGCCACAAAGTATTTTTTGAAATCAATTCTCATGTTATTCCGTGT
>JBBRJE010000443.1:0-1525 GCA_038219845.1 Bacteroidia bacterium | reverse complement strand
TCTGCGGGCTGAGCTGAACCTCATCCACCAGCTTCAGGAATTCCTCACGGCTTACCAGTCGCTGATGACGCCCTTCAAAATCATTCGTGATCAATTGAAACAGGTCGCTGCTACGGAAATATCTCGCAATATCGCGTGCTTTGTTTTTTGCCTGTTCCAGCAGCTCCCCCTCCACGCCCTTGGCACCCATGCTAAAGGAATTATCTATATAGATGCTGATAATATTATCACCTGCCACCTGGTTCATTTGCTGCTTTTTAAAATAAGGCTGGGCAAAAGCGAAAACAAGAGAAGCAATGGCAAGACAGCGGGCCATTAAAATCAGGAGATGCTTAAGCTTTTGCTTGGATTGCGTCTCTTCCTTCAATTCCTGCAGGAACCTTACATTGGTAAAAAATATTTTTTTATACCTTCTGAAATTAA
Source organism: Bacteroidia bacterium (assembly GCA_038219845.1). Classification (GTDB taxonomy): domain Bacteria; phylum Bacteroidota; class Bacteroidia; order UKL13-3; family UKL13-3; genus CAINMV01. Next base: position 1,102 of record JBBRJE010000443.1, on the reverse strand, counting down.
ATAAATGGATGATGATGGGGATACCCAGCGCAATCAGGGCCCAAAGAAATGCAGGATACAGGAACGACATTAAATGGCGAATATATAGAATTTGAGTGGAGCATAAAAAGAAATATTAATTTCCAGGCTATTGCTGCGGCCAGGAGGCTTTCATCTCGGAAATTAAACTTGAATAAAAACAAAGGTATATTCTAATAAATCCTATCGAATCAGGCAGCACAATATTCTGTATAAAATCAAGCCCTATTATCAAAGGTTTTTAGTTCGCATTGCCTGCCGTCGAAAACAGCATAGGTGAAATATTGCACCCAATCCCCCAGATTGATATAAGTGGAACTCTCGTTCACTTTTTTAACCAGTGGAAGATGCCGGTGTCCGAAAATAAAATAATCAAATTGCTTTTGAGTTAATATTTCCTTGCAATAAATCATCAGATGCTCTTGCTCATCACCAAGGTAAATATTGTCTGTGCGCCCTGTGGCGATCCGGCTCCTGCGACTGAAAAAATTCGCTAAGGGCAATCCCAGGTCGGGATGCAGCCATCCAAAAAACCATTGCGAAATTTTACTTGCAAATATTTTTTTTATGATCTTATAACCATTATCACCCGGGCCCAGCCCGTCGCCATGACCGATCAGGAATCTGACCCCGTTCCATTCTCTTTCAATATTTGTGCGGTAAACGGGTATATTAAGCTCCTTCTCAAAATAACCGAACATCCACATATCATGGTTGCCGGTAAAGGCAGTAATTTTAACCCCTGCGTCGCTTAACTGTGCCAGCGTGCCTAACAGGCGTATATACCCTTTGGGCACAACCGTTTTATATTCAAACCACATATCAAAAATATCCCCCACCAGGAAAATTTCTTCTGCCTTATCTTTAATTCCATTAAGAAACAGGCATAATAATTTCTCTCTTTCCAGGCTTGCGACATCGTCAGGAACCCCCAAATGAAAATCTGATAAGAAATAGATGTTTTTCAACAGGGAGCAAATTAAATAAAAATAAAGGGACTTAGCTGCTGAGGATTTGGGACTAATCCGTAGAATTTGTAATTCCACATTCTATTCCGCTACCGTATATAGCTGACGTACCATAG
>JBBRJE010000442.1:0-1555 GCA_038219845.1 Bacteroidia bacterium | reverse complement strand
GATTAAACCTCGTGAAATGATTGTCTGTGCTTATCCATATTTCATTATTTTTGCGTTTCGTATTTGTTTATTATGAAAGCCATCATCCCTGTTGCAGGAATCGGAACCCGACTGCGTCCGCATACGCATACCCAGCCTAAATCATTGATCCCGGTAGCAGGTAAGCCTATCCTGGCCCATATCATCGACGAATTAAACACCATCGGGATCAAGGAATATATTTTCGTTATAGGTTACCTTGGAGATAAGATAGAGCAATATATCACCCACCATTACCCGAAGCTGAAATGCCAGTTTGTACTTCAAACGGTGGGCAAAGGGGTAGGACATGCCATTTGGCTTTGCAGCGACAAAATCGACCGTAATGATGAATTGCTTATTGTACTCGGGGATACAATTTTTGATGTTGATTTGAAAAAGGTGGTAAAAGAAAAAGGCACTTTGCTTGGAATAAAAAAAGTAGCTGACCCACGTGCATTCGGCGTTGCTGAAACAGATGCCAAAGGCAATATACTTAAGTTGGTAGAGAAGCCCTCCATTCCAAAATCAAATTTAGCCCTGGTGGGCTTATACAAAATCAGTGAAACAGCACAGCTGCTGGATGCATTGACTTATAATATTGAAAATAATATACGCACCAAAAATGAGTTCCATCTCACCGATGCCTTACAGCGAATGCTTAGCCTGGGGGTGAAGATGAAAACTTTCAATGTTGCCAACTGGTATGACTGCGGCAGGAAAGAGGTGCTGATTGCAACCAATAGCATCCTGCTTAAACGGCTGCAACAGAAAACAAATTATAATTTTGAGAATACCGTGATTGTTCCACCGGTACAAATTGATGAGGGCTGTAAAATATCCAATTCTATCATTGGCCCGAATGTTTCAATTGGGGCCAATGCTATCATTAATTTTTCAATTATCAGGGAAAGCCTTATCGGACCCGGAGCACATATTGAGAACGCCTTATTGCATCAATCACTGATAGGCAATGATGCTTCCTATAAAGGCAATATTCATAATCTTAATTTAGGGGACAGCGCTGAAATTAATTTTGATAATGAATTATAGATCAATCTTGTTTAGTTAAGTATTTATTAATGTAAAATCGGTTCAGGTATCCGCTTCGCGGAAAGAAATGCATTTTAACACGGAGGACACAGAGATTAAATACACGCAAAGGGCACAGAGGAAAACAATTATAGATTTATACACCTGCATTTCTCTGTGTCCTTCCCGCCCGAAGTGGCGGGATGTATTTTTAACTCCGCGTCCTCTGTGTTAAAACACACCGCGTAGCGGTCCTGAACTTAATAAACGACATAGAATTATTGGCGCTGATTTTTATCCTTATCCTGAATTAAATTTCTTTCCTCTCAGATATCATTTTTTCCAGGTGGGTCTTGAGTTTTTTTTTCGATAGCGTTAATTTGGCATCAGGGCATAAAAATAAATTATTATATAAATTATCGAAATCGTAAGCGAAGGATTTTTTAGCTTCGAAGGTATTCCTACCGGTTCCGCTCACTCCCAAATCAGGATAATCAATATAATA
>JBBRJE010000441.1:0-1577 GCA_038219845.1 Bacteroidia bacterium | reverse complement strand
AGGCCATCGTAGCGTTGGTGGTTTCAGGGCTTCACTATATAATGCCCTGCCCATCGAAAGTGTTCAGGCATTGGTGGATGCCATGCAGGAATTTGAGAAGAATTCCAGTGTCAGAAGCGTTTAATTCCAATAACTGTGAATTAAAAATGAGTGCTTAATATTTCTTTTATCTTAAAATTAAGAACCTGGATTAATATTTTTTTCCTTCCCCTTGATCTCCCTCACCACATTTATCATCGTAATCACCTGCCTTGCCAGCGTGGGCGCTTTCTATAATCATAAATTAATGAATGCCTGGATTCTCAATCCATTTATGGTTTTTCATCACCGGCAATGGTGGCGAATGGTCACCAGCGGACTGCTTCACGCCGATTTCATGCACCTGGCAATTAATATGTTTGTATTATATATGTTTGGAGGCAATATGGAATTGTATTTTAAATATGGTTATGGAAATTCAGGTGTCTTTTATTTTTTAATCTTATATTTTACCGCAATTATTATAGCTAATATTTCTTCTGTGGTTAAACATAAGAATAATGGCGAATACAATGCCCTGGGTGCTTCAGGAGCAACATCGGCACTGGTTTTTGCCTTTCTTGTTTTAGATCCCTGGGGAAAAACCATAGGTTTTTTTATCATTCCTCCAGGCTTATTGCCTAATATTGTATTTGGCGCTTTATACCTTATTTATTGCGCGTATATGGCAAGGCGAGGAGGAGATAATATCGGTCATGAAGCCCATTTTTATGGTGCGCTCTATGGCGCTGTCTTTATGTTTATAACCCAGCCGGATTTAATTAAATTATTTTTGGAAAAGTTAATTTAAAAAATCAATGACCTCCATTGAAGAAAAAATCAGGGCCCGAATCCGGGATATTCCAGACTTCCCGAAGAAGGGTGTTATATTTAAAGATATCACCCCCATTTTACAAAGCCCGGTATTATGCGGTGAAATAGTGGAAGAGTTTTATTTGCAGGCTAAAGGATTATCACTGGATTGTGTGGCCGCGGTGGAAAGCAGGGGCTTTCTTTTCGGTATGCTTATCGCACAAAAATTACAGCTGCCCTTTATACCTATTCGGAAAAAAGGCAAGCTTCCTTTTAGCACCTTTGAACAAACCTATGATCTCGAATATGGGAATGCCACAATAGAGATGCATAATGATTCCATTCAAAAAGGACAGCGTGTACTTCTGCACGACGATCTGCTGGCTACCGGCGGAACCATTGAGGCAGCATCAAAATTGGTTTTGAAAGCCGGTGGAATTATTGAAGCATATAGCTTTTTAATTCAACTTTGTTTTCTAGGTGGAGAAGAAAAAATTCGAAAATATTCTAATAATCTCATTGGTTTAGTGAAGTATTAACTGATATAAATGATGATTGAATCCTATAGTATATCGCAAATTACCAAATATATCAAAAACATCCTTGAAGGTGATGCTTTATTACAAAGCGTATGGCTTAAAGGCGAAATTTCGAATTATACCTTGCATGGCTCAGGCCACCAGTATTTCTCATTGAAAGATGAAGGAGCTACCATTAAATGCGTGAAGTTTAAAAATTTCGGCTAC
>JBBRJE010000440.1:0-1579 GCA_038219845.1 Bacteroidia bacterium | reverse complement strand
CTACGATAAATGATTATTTAAATTCTGTAAATGATACATCAGAAGGTCAATATTTTTTAAGTCAACAAATTGGCTGTGAAATAGTAACTAATGAAATTGATATATTGAGTCTCTCTATAAGCCAATATATGGATAGAGGAGGTATGTATCCAAACTTTATATTAGATTATTATAATTATAATCTTACTACCGGTAAACAAATTAATCTCGACGATTTATTCATTCCGAATTACACGGCAAGTTTGAACAAAACAGCAAAAAAAATATTCTTTAAAAATTTTGAAGCGATAGGATTGGATTTCGGAGATCAAGGATTTAAATTGACTAAAAATTTTGCAATTACCGCTGGAGGCTTAGTGTTCCTTTTCAAACAAGGTGAAATTGGTCCACACGCATCGGGTTCACCTGAAATTTTTATTCCATATAAAGACATTGAAAATCTCATTAATCCTGAAGGCCCCCTTTCACGCTTCACCAATAAAAATCCCTGATACAATTTCCCCTTATATGGGTGGCTGCGGTTTAAAGAATAATACCTTATTTCGTAATCTAACCATTTACAATCTGCCTGATGAAATACGCCATCACCACTTTAAGCATTCTTGCATTATTTTCGTGCAATAACCAAAACAAATTGACCTATACGCAAACCCAAAAAAAGCCAAGCACGGAAAACTTTCATGGCACCGATATAAAAGAAAATTACCGTTGGCTTGAGAATGATACCGCAGCCAATACCAAAGCCTGGGTGGAGGAGGAAAATAAAGTAACTTTTAATTATTTGGATAAGATCCCTTTCCGCAAAAAGTTCCATGAAATGGTAGAGAAAAATTTCAATTTCGAAAAATATTCCCAGCCAATGAAAGAAGGAGAAAATTATTTCTTCTATAAAAATACTGGATTGCAGAATCAATCGGTGGTATATATTCAGAAAGCGCTCGATGGCGAACCGGAAGTATTTCTTGATCCTAATGCGCTGAGCAAAGAAGGCACAACTGCCCTTGCAGGAATGTCATTCAGCAAAGACCATAAATACTGCGCCTATAATATCGCCAAGGCTGGCAGCGACTGGAACGAGATTCGAGTAATGGAGGTGGCCTCGAAAAAGCAAATGGCTTCTGAAACCATTGAATGGGTGAAGTTCAGCGGAGCTTCATGGTATAAAGATGGATTCTACTACAGCTGTTATGATAAGCCGGATGCACATGCACTAAGCATGCAAAATAACGGGCATAAGGTTTACTATCATCAAATCGGCAATCCCCAGAGCAAGGACGAGCTTATTTATGCAGATACTGCCCATCCCAAGCGTTACCATAGCATTGGGCTGACAGAAGATGAGCGATTCCAGTTTTTATATATTAGCGATGGCGCCAGTGATGGTAACCGTGTGCTATTTAAAGATCTTAAAAATAATGATAAAGAATGGCGTACCTTATGGGACGATATGAAATATGAATTTAACGTTATCGATAACGATGGAGATAATTTTTTGGTTAACACCAATTATAAAGCCGATAACCGGCGTGTGCTGAGCATCAATTCAAAAAATTCGGAAGAAAAAAACTGGAAGGTCATC
>JBBRJE010000439.1:0-1620 GCA_038219845.1 Bacteroidia bacterium | reverse complement strand
ATGGTCATCCATTTATAGGGATGAATCTTGTAAGCGAGTTCACGCATCTTATGCCAAACATCCCCATAAGGCTTATTTATATAATGTTCTTTAAATTCTTCGCTTACAACTTTCTTTTGTACGTCCAGTGAATTTTCATCAAAAGCAAGTGAAAGCATACGATCACTTTCCAGCCAGAAAGCAGTTTCCAGGTTTTCTGCAGGAAGCTGAATATAATAATTGGTGAGGTCGTTGGTGGTATATGCGTTATTATCGCCGCCGGCCATTTGCAATTGTTCATCATAGGAAGGTATATTAATACTTCCTCCAAACATAAGATGTTCAAACAAATGGGCAAAGCCTGTACGATCGGCCTCTTCGTCTCTTGAGCCCACATCATACATAACATCAAGTACGGCCATAGGCGTGCTTTTATCTACATGCACTATTACCCTGAGGCCATTATTCAAAACGAATTTTTCGAAATTGATCATAGCCGCAAATTTGAGCTAAACCAACTTATTTTCCCAAAAAAATTAGAACGTAATTCTAAAATATGCGTGAAACCCGGAATGAAAGTAAGAGAGGAACATCTTTTCGGGTAATGAGTAAGGTGATTTTTTCACCTACCACCTGCAAAAGATTTCTATAGGAATTAATATTATTGCTGAAGTTGCTGTTTATCGCCACAATAACATCTCCTTTTTTCAAACCTGCTTTTTCTGCCGGTGATCCTTCAATTACATCATCCGCTACAATTGCCCCATCAAAATAAAACATATTCATCCCCGTATAATAATAATCAAATTCATCATTAAAATGACTATTTGGAATTATATGAATTTCACGACTGGGGTAATTTAAAATAATATTGAAACGGCGTAAAATATCATTGCCGATCAAGCCTCCTATAAAAGGATAAGAAGTTGCATTGAATTCATCGTCAAGAATATTAGTAGGAACTCTCCTGAATTTATAGGGCCCGATTTGTACTTCCTTCATTATGGTGAGTAACATTTGCTTTTTTCCACCAAGCCCCTGTACCTGTATAGAGATGGGCTTTCTTCGTTTCATTAAAACTGAACTATCATCCTGAAATTGTTTGCTCATAAGAAAACAAAGGCCAGCCCCGGTATCAATATAAAAATTAGCATCTACCCTTCTGGCATCTTTTATTGTTAACGGCTGTATAGGCAAGGCTGTAAAAAGGGGATGCAATAAAAATCCTGTTTTGGGGTATTGTAGTTTACCTGGTTGATACACCTCCATGCGCAGGCTATCGTAATTCAATTTTACAATAAACTTGCTGAAAAAACTATATCCTATTATACCGTCAATTTTTTCGCCGTACACACTGCTTAAAATTTCATAATCATTTATGTAAAAATCAAGACTATCAACTACAAGGCCGGGAAAAGTAAGGGTATTATTTTTTGCAAAGTCAACTTCCCTGATCCCTGCAATGCCGTTTATTGACCTACCCGAGGGAACATGCGGAATTTTATAATGGGCCGTAGTTGAAGAATCAAGTGAAATACCCCCGCTGCCTGTATCCATAATAAAATTTAGTGGTTGGGGAATTTTATTAAACTTTGCCTCTACAAGAACCACTCCGCCACTTAGCATCCTGAACGAAAATCG
>JBBRJE010000438.1:0-1633 GCA_038219845.1 Bacteroidia bacterium | reverse complement strand
CCCTAACCTGGCAACCTGCAGAAGCAAAATCCACCAGGACAAAAAATTTCCCTGATACAAAAACAGTTATTCCATTGTTTGCGGATGCTTATGGAGAAAAATATAATAAAATATTAAGAGTCTATCAACCAAATCCCGAACCGGAAATAAAAAACTTAAAAGATATTTCCTTAAGCATCCAGAATTTACTCAGTCGCGGCCAGCATGTGGTGGCGTGGAAAAAACAAAATATAAGTTTAAAAAAAAGCGTGGTCATTATGACCATTAAGCAATCTTACCCCGAAAAGAGTGCAGAAAATGAAGCTGTAAGATTGATTGCTGCAACTACAGGCGATGCCGTTAATAAAAAATACAAAGAACATACCACCTGGTGGAATGCTTTTTATAGAAGAAGTTTTGTCAGTATTCCGGATAAAAATCTGGAAGGCTTTTACTGGCTTCAAATTTATAAATTAGGATGTGCAAACCGGGCTAACGGGCCTATGATGGATACGGCAGGCCCCTGGTTTCAGGATACGCCCTGGCCGTATATAACCTGGGATTTAAATGTGCAGCTCTGCTACTGGGCGTTAAATACTTCCAATCATCTGGATATTGCCCGTTCATTACCTCATTCATTAAATAAGTACGGCCAAAATTTAATCAGCAATGTGAAGCCGGTTGAGTGGAGAAAGGATGCCGCTTATCTTGCCCTGTCAACGGCGCAGGATTTGATTGGCAAGGCAGATGATGACAAGCGATATGAAAACCTGCATGCTAACCTTCCCTGGGCAATGCATAATGTATGGCTGATGTACCGGTATTCCATGGACAAAGAATTTTTACGAACCCAGTGTTATCCGTTATTAAAAAGAGGAATAAATTATTATCTCCATATCATAAGGAAAGAGGAGGATGAGAAGTATCACATTCCCTTGGGTTATTCGCCCGAATATCCGGTTAAAACAATTGCACAGGCGGGAGAAGCGAAAGATCTAAATATAGATATTGCTTTATTGAGATGGGGACTAACGGCTTTATTGGATGCATCAGCAGTTTTAAATATTGATAAAGATAAAAGAAACGAATGGCAGGAAGTTTTGAACAATTTAACAGATTATCCAACAGGCGAAAATGGATTTATGATAGGTGCCGATTTGCCTTATACAGTTTCTCACCGGCATTATTCGCACCTGCTTATGATTTATCCTTTGTATTTGGTAAATATTGATAGTGAAAATAATAAACCATTAATTGCGAAATCGCTCAACCGTTGGATTAGCGATCCACAAGGCTTACAGGGTTATAGTTATACAGGTGCATCATCAATATCTGCCGCCATAGGCAATGGTAATGATGCGTTGAAATATTTAAAAGGCTTAAATAAATTTTTATTGCCAAATGGATTATATAAAGAATCCGGGCCGGTTTTTGAAACGCCTTTGTCTGGCGCTCAATCTATTCATGATATGTTGTTACAATCATGGGGAGGAAAGATCAGAATTTTTCCGGCTGTGCCAGATGAGTGGAAGAATGTAGTATTTCATAAATGGCTTGCTGAAGGAGGCTTTGAGGTTAGCGCCAGGCTAACCAATAATAAAACAGATTTCATCGTTATCAAAAGCCTGACAGGTTCACCCTGCATATTTACAAT
>JBBRJE010000437.1:0-1635 GCA_038219845.1 Bacteroidia bacterium | reverse complement strand
CATCATGTATGCCAAGGCGTGCCCGGGGTAAATCCTGATCATAATCTTTCTCCTCTTTGATGATGTCAAAATTTTGATTGTATAAATAACTTTTTATATTTCCGTAGCTAAGCTGACCCCCGAAAAAAAAGGCAGATGAATAGCCTTTTTCATGAAAGGCTTTGCTCAGGCATGAAATTTTTTTTGATTTTTCCGGCTGGCGGCTGAAATAGGTTCTGTTGGTATGAGGCTGTCCGCTTAATACCGCGGCAATACCCTGGTCGGATACCCCTGCCGAAGCAATCATATTACTGAAAAGAACCCCATGCTTAGTTAAAGAATCGAATACGGGTGTGATATTGTTAAGGCCGCCACAACTATTCACCATATCTGCACTCCAGCTTTCCAGAATAATAAAACATATATTCGGTCTGGTGGTATTTAATATATCAGGAGATGTGTCTGTCGTCAATTGATATAGATCATCCACCAACTGATGGGCCTCATTTGAGGGCATGACGATATAAGGGTTTTGATCCAGGTTAAAATAATTTTCTGAAATATTGGAAACCAGGTTCCATCCGGTATTCACGGCGGCATCATTGAGAACCGGGTTGGTGCTGTAATAGGAAACGCTTTGGCTTATGGGTATCGGCGACCAGCCGCCTCTGATCCCGGTGAAAACAACCAGGCAATTTATCAAAAGAAACAACGTGCCAAATAAATACCTCACCATAGGGTATTTAAATTCGGAGTATAATTCTTCGAGCCTGATCTTTCTCCAATAAAACCAGCTGAGCAGGCTTCCCGTAATGATGCTTCCGCCGAAAAACAAAATGAGCAGCTTAAACGAAATCGTATTTATAACCTCTCTGAAATGAATGAAATGTGAAAATGCCTGGTAATTAATCTTCGTACCCCATTCGCCATAAAGGCCGTCCTCCCCGATGCAGATAAAGCAATAAAGGAAAATAAAAATCAAGGAATATACATTGATAGCCCTGATAAATTTAGTGTTCTGGAATAGATATCCCAGACCCAGCAGCAGGGTAGGCACCGCCAGAAGATAACATGCAGCAGAGGTATCCAGGTATAAGGCTTTATAGAAATTCAACGCTATAGAAGCGAATGAATCATTGCTGAAACGCTGATAATAAATAATGATAAATGCCAGGCGAAAGAAGAAGAATATCCCCATCCAGAATAAATAGTATCGCAGGATGAACCACCATTGCCTTAAAAACATAGGAGCGAAAATACCAAAAAAGGGCATAGGTCCATCGTGTCCTGGCACCACCCTGTTATAATTTCGCTGCAATTATAAAAACATTGCCTATGCAAGAAATATTTCTATTTTTGTACCCTTAATGGTCCTGTGGCCGAGTGGTTAGGCTCAGCTCTGCAAAAGCTGCTACAGCGGTTCAAATCCGCTCGGGACCTCGATAGCGGGCCATAGCCAAATTATAGCTATGGCCCGCATATTTTAATCTAAGTGTTTCCCGTATCAAAATGTTTTGGGATAAGGACGCCGATTATAATTATTATTTACATGGCCCTTTAGCAAGAACAGAAATTCAGCCTTTACGGCATTTGCAGGGAGTGGATTATGTGTATACCATCCAGGGCTGGATTAAAAGTGTGAACAGCGATCAGCTT
>JBBRJE010000436.1:0-1662 GCA_038219845.1 Bacteroidia bacterium | reverse complement strand
CTGGGATTCCCTGAAATTCAAGGCGTGCACCATATTCATATCTGGTCGATAAGCAGCAATCAAAATGCGATGACGGCCCATCTTGTATTGAAGGATAACGATTTATCCAAATTCAAGAACACCAAAAACAGCATCAAACACAAATTAGAGCATATGAATATTCATCATGCCACCTTTGAATTAGAGACGGCGTCCTGTGAAGAGGATTGTTAATTTAAGCTGAGAATTACTGGCCGCTTTTCATCGGCGACTTAACGCCCGTTTTCAGAATGGCAGCCACGGTTTCACCGAGAACGGCAGGCGATTCACAAACTGTGATTCCACATTCACGCATAATTTTCATCTTTGCGGCGGCAGTATCATCTGCACCCCCTACGATAGCACCGGCATGCCCCATGCGACGGCCCGCAGGCGCTGTCTGGCCGGCGATGAAACCAATTACAGGCTTCCGGTTATTTTCTTTGATCCATCTGGCAGCATCTGCTTCCATGCCTCCGCCGATTTCACCGATCATAATAATGGCGTCGGTTTCATCATCATTCATAAAAAGTTCAACAGCCTCTTTTGTAGTTGTGCCAATAATAGGGTCTCCGCCTATACCTATGGCCGTTGAAATACCCAGGCCCGCTTTAACAACCTGGTCGGCTGCCTCATAAGTTAGGGTTCCTGATTTGGAAACGATACCTATGCGTCCTTTCTTAAATATAAATCCGGGCATAATACCAACCTTGCATTCATCGCTGGTGATTACTCCCGGGCAATTGGGGCCAATCAACCGTGTATTTTTATCTTTCAGATAGGTTTTAGCAACCACCATATCCTGCACTGGTATACCTTCGGTAATGCATACTACCAGGGCAATACCGGCATCTGCTGCTTCCATAATCGCATCTGCCGCAAACATTGGGGGAACAAAAATAATACTCACATTTGCACCCGTTGCTTTTACAGCATCCGACACCGTATTAAATACAGGTTTGTCGAGGTGTGTCTGGCCTCCTTTGCCAGGCGTTACCCCACCCACAAGATTGCTGCCATATTCTATCATTTGGGTCGCATGAAAAGTGCCTTCCGTGCCGGTAAAACCCTGCACGATAACTTTTGAAGCCTTATTTACTAAAACAGACATGATGATTAATTTTTATAGCGCGAAAATACAATTTTAAGATTATGTTTAAGTGATAAGGTAAAGAGAATGAAATTTTCATTTATTTGTAATAGATATAGCCTTTGTTGGGGCTTCAATAAAGTCCAGTATTAATAATTCTGATCTTCTTTTTTATCAGCAAAGAAAGTGGGTCAGGATTGCCGGGGAAATGAATATGAATCTATTATACAGGCATTGAAATTGCTGGTAAATCATCTAAAAACACAATACTTTACAATGGACCCTGCGCAATTTACCCGAGCAGAAATTCATCCTTTTGAATTCAAATATATTCCCGAAGAAGCAAGCCACCTGATCATTGGCAGTTTTCCAACCACCCTGGATAAAATGGCATTTAATTTTTATTATCCCAATTCGTTACTGTTCAGTCCAAAAATAAGGAATATTCTAATACAACTGTATAAAACTTAATACTTTTATGTTTTGGTGTCAGGGAAAAAGTACTTTTCTTTGATGTAATGATTGAAGCACCGGATGGCTATTATTTAATCAAG
>JBBRJE010000435.1:0-1666 GCA_038219845.1 Bacteroidia bacterium | reverse complement strand
TTGTAAATACTTTTTGGGGATTGCATTATGTAAAAGCGAATATTGATAATGTATCGCTTGATTTTTTTACATATTCTACCTTCGACAGGATCCTTTTCTATATCAGCAAAGGCAACGGTAATATCACCATTGTATATAGTTCTATATTTTGTGCCTTACTGTTATACCTGGCCAGTTTGATGAGTAACCAGGAATTGGAATAACCCCGGGGACAAGAAATACCTGGCATTTGGAAGTTCAGTTGTTGATCAAAAAACATAAATACAATTCTTTGATTATTTTGGATTTATTATACATACTTAATTCCCACGCATGTGATCGTTTATCCCAATTGCAAAATTAATCTAGGCCTTAAGGTTTTGAATCAGCGTGATGATGGATTCCATAATATTGAATCAGTAATTGTGCCTGTACCCTTGTATGATGCCTTGGAGATCATGGAAAATAAGAAGCAGGTTAAAGCTGTGATCGATTTCAGCATCAGCGGGGCATCGGTTGAAGGGGAGCTTAATACTAATTTATGTGTTAAAGCCTATACATTATTAGACCAGGATTTTAAGCTGCCCCCGGTGAATATGCATTTGCATAAAATTATTCCAATGGGTGCCGGCCTGGGCGGTGGCAGCAGTGACGGGGCATTCACTTTAGTTTTATTAAACCAGATCTTCGGTTTAGGTATCAAGCCCTTGCACCTTAAGAAATATGCTTTAAAATTGGGCAGCGACTGTCCTTTCTTTATCGAGAATGCTCCTTCCATGGTGGGGGGGCGTGGAGAGAAAATAAAAAAGATAGCGCCTGAGCTAGAAGGACTTCATATCGTTATCATTTATCCCGGTATTCATATCAGCACAGCCTTGGCTTATAAGAATCTTCAAAAGACCGTTTATAAAGATCCACTGCAAGAACTACCAGACTGGAATATTAAGATCTGGCAAAAGAAACTGAAGAATGATTTTGAACCTTATGCCTTTGCGAAATATCCTTTGCTTAAAAAATTAAAAGAGGCCTTATACTCCAAAGGCGCTGTGTATGCCTCCATGAGCGGCAGTGGTTCCGCCATCTATGGGCTTTTTGATGCTAAGATAAAAATACCGAAGGCATGGGAGAAATATTTCACCTTTCAAACTTCCATTGGAAATGAAAGATTGAAAGTGTGATAGAATAGCGAAGTAATCGAATGAATGCTAATACAAAAGTTAGGATAAAGGATCAATTGCCGTAATTGTATCAAATGAATTTAAAATATTTTGTTTTTTCAACGATAGGAATTTTCATTATGTTTTTTAGATATTCTTTTAACTCCTGAGCGTCCCTATAATGGATATTATTTGCAACTATTTTTGATTTTGATTTTGAAATAACTTTTAAATAAGTATAAATAAAAGAATCTAGCCCAATATCATCCTGGTTTGCTACAAACTGAAAACATTTTATTTTTTCTATATCATCGAAATAATCATTAATAATATATATTCTATTTTCCTCAAATTTAATAATTGTTGGGTTTTTAACAAAGCAAATATTAAATATTATATTAGTTGACCCGATCAAGATTAAGGGAAAAAGCCAGACTATAAATTTATTATAATATAAAACGCCAAATACATAATAAACAATTATGAAAATTAGTAGATTTTTTAAAACACCAATAACGTTCTCATATTTA
>JBBRJE010000434.1:0-1669 GCA_038219845.1 Bacteroidia bacterium | reverse complement strand
GCGGTTTGCTAACTTCACCACTTAGAGCCAGATTCGGAATAAATTCAAGGCTGGAATATTACGATATAGCTTTACTTACGACCATTGTCAAACGATCCGCCATAATTTTAAAAACAATTTTACATGAAGAAGCCGCTTTTGAAATTGCCCGCAGAAGTAGGGGTACGCCACGAATAGCTAATGCTTTACTTCGCCGGACACGTGATTTTGCGCAAATCAAAAATAATGGCATAATTGATATCGAAATTGCGAAATATGCTTTGAATGCATTAAATGTAGACGCCAATGGATTGGATGAAATGGACAATAAAATATTGTTCACCATTGTAGAAAAATTTAAAGGAGGCCCGGTAGGAATCAAAACTATAGCTACCGCGGTAAGTGAAGAGGAAGGCACCATTGAGGAAGTGTACGAGCCATTCCTGATCAAGGAAGGATATATCAACCGAACTGCCCGGGGAAGAGAAGCCACCGAGAAAGCATATAAACATCTGGGTGTGATTCCGGCGTATAAAATAAACCAGTTATTTTAAAGATGAAGAGATTTAAGAGGAGCTTCAAATATATTCTTATAGCACTTATTCTGAATTCCTGTACCCATTTCAGTAACCCGATAGCGGTGAAACAGTCAAAGGAATTTATTGCATTCATACAAAATTTCGATACTTTAAAACTTCCACTGATATTAAGCAATCCTAATTTTCTAAAAACCAATGTTTATCAATTTCAAACCCTGAAAAAAATCGATCCAAAAGAGATGTATGCATTCATGAAGATGGATTCATTGATTCCTTATCCGGTATATTATTTCGGCCAGCTACCAATGAATGATTCAATTTATTATCTTATAAATTATTTCGAGATAAAAGATAAAATAAATCCAAGCATTTGGTGGACCTTGATGAAATTTAATTATTATGGGCAATTGCTCAGTGAAACAAATATCAGCTATTGTGTGAAAGAGAATAACGATATCAAAGAACGTTTTTGTAAGATCACGCCCAATTACCAATGCTTTTATCTTGAAACAAATGGCCATTGGAATGAAAAAAATCATGAGGTAACGGATACGGTATTAACCACACGCACCATTAACTTAATCATGGATCAAAATAAATAGCCATGACTGCCTTTAGTTCTTTTCAATTAAAAGTGGCCGCGAAAGATCTGGGTTTCAGTTTTTGCGGGATCAGTAAAGCTACGGAACTGAGCGATGACGCCCATCGCCTGGAAAAGTGGCTGAATGCCGGTCGTCATGGTGAGATGGAATACATGGAAAAGCATTTTGACAAACGCATCGATCCTCGCAAACTGGTGGAAGGTGCCAAATCCGTAATCACCTTATTATTTAATTACTTCCCTTCCCGGGAACAGGGAAATAATTCTTATAAAATTTCTAAATATGCGTATGGCAAGGATTATCATGAAGTAGTGAAAATTAAGCTTAATGATTTATTAAATAAGATTCGCCTTACTACTGGCGATATTCATGGACGATGTTTTATAGATTCTGCCCCCGTGCTTGAACGGGCCTGGGCACAGCGCAGTGGTGCAGGTTGGATTGGTAAAAATGGGAACCTCCTTACCAAAGACCATGGTTCATTCTTTTTTCTTGCGGAAATAATTTGTGATATTGAATTTGAATACGATCCTCCCTATACAAAAAATT
>JBBRJE010000433.1:0-1686 GCA_038219845.1 Bacteroidia bacterium | reverse complement strand
AAGCCGAAACGGAAGTGATGATCAGGGCATAGGTAAAGCTTTTAATAATAGAAAATTGTAGGGTGAATGTCCTGAATGAGCTTTGGGCGCCTTCAATGAATTGTTCAGGGGTGAGAATCCCAGAAAATTTACCTGCGAAATAGCCTCCGGAAATACCTAAAAACATGGCGATCAAAATGAGGCATGGGATCATAATGATACCTGCAATTATTTTCGGTAATGCAAGATAGCCTCTCGAATTTATTCCCATTACATCCAGTGCATCAATTTGTTCAGTAACCCGCATGGTGCCGATCTCTGAAGCAATGCTGGAGCCTATCTTACCCGCCAGCACCAGGGAAGTGATTGTGGGTGCCAGCTCCAGAATAACTGAGTCGGAAACAATGGCGCCGATTACTGATCGTGAGAGCCAATCGGATACCAGCTGGTAACCCGTTTGTACGGTAGTTACCGCCCCTGTAAAAATGGAAATAATGGCCACAATGGTCAACGATCCGTTGCCGATCACATACATTTCCTCGAGCGTACGTCTTACATACACACGCAGGTGCTCGGGCTTGCTGAATATGCCCTTAAGAAATAATAAATACTTGCCGAAATGGGTGAAGAAAGTGAATAATAACATAGAATCCGGGGGTCGAAATTAAGTAAAAAATTTTAAACCAGCCCTGAAGGCAAGATCATGAAAATTGATTTTTTTCGATCGTCAATCTTCTCAATCAAATCTTCATGAACGGGAATCAAAAGATCATTTTCAAGCACAAATAAAAATTGCTTGCCGGGATTCTCAATACCTTGAACTGTTCCGATTAATTCACCCTCATTAAATATTTTATAACCAATCAGCAATAATATATTATCGGTCTTATTTTTTCGTACAGGAGCATTACGTTCCACCGCCATCTCATAATTCAGAAATAACTCGGCTTCGGGTTTGGATTTAATATTCTCAAGCTGAATAATTAATTCTGTGGAATTCATCTCTACCACTTCATCCAGCTTGAAGGGTACTGGTTTAGAGCGGATATTTAAGAAACACCATTTGGTTTTGTTCAGAATAGATGGGTTAATGCCCTGAACCAGCCTTAGTATCAAGGCCCCCTGCACCCCATGGGTTTTTACAAATGAACCGACAGTGAGGAGCTTTTTTTGAAGATAAATCATTAATGGGTAAGGGCTTTAAGCAAAATGTAAAACGCAAAGATAAGGGGTATTTTTTTTTGAATCTGATTCATTGTAAGTATATTCTTACCTCAATAATTCGTTAATGAATTTCAAATTGCGTAAACATAGGAACAAGCTTTTCGTTTTTTGGGTTGATACGATATAAACGTTTAAGATACTTTAGAAATTTATCCTTATCACCGGTGGCATTAAAAATATCCAGGGAATTAATCAGGGCCGATTCAAGGTCGGGATCGAGCGCCAGGGCGCTGTCATAGCAGGCCATCGCTTTTTGTATATCACCCTTCCCTTTATCACAGATGATTAATCCAAGGCTATTCCAGGCTTCTGCATATTTGGGATTATATTGCAGTATCAATTCAAAGATGGTCTTAGCTTCCTCTTTCTTGCCAAGCGTATATTTTAGCTTTCCCTGCTTCAATAGGAAATTTAAATCTTTTGGCTTTAACATAATAGTTCTGTCCATCCATGATTCTGCTGCATTAAAATCATTTTGATTCA
>JBBRJE010000432.1:0-1752 GCA_038219845.1 Bacteroidia bacterium | reverse complement strand
TATCTGTAGCGACAAGCACGGGTAATTTCTTGCTCCGGAAGCTACGTAAAACTTCTTCTCTTTCCTGCTGGTCGAGATCAGAGTGGATGGCGCGCGCATTGATGCCCACCTTTTGCAGGTCGCGTTCCAGCTCTTTCACTTTCAGCTTCGTGCCGGAAAAAATAATTACAGAAGATAATTTTTTCTCCTTTAAAATTTGAACCGTAAGCGAATTTTTTTGTGCATTATATACCAGGTAAGCATTTTGAGTCACCCCTTCTGCAGGCTTCGATACGGCCAGGCTGATTTGTTCGGGTTCATGCAATAATTTTGATGCAAGCTGCCGGATCTTGGGATGCATCGTGGCAGAGAACAATAACGTTTGCCTTTTCTTGGGCAGGAAGGTAATCACTTTCATGATATCATCCACAAAACCCATATCCAGCATGCGGTCGGCTTCATCCAGCACCAGGTGCTTTAGGTCTTGCCATTTAACATAACCCATATTCAAATGCGAGATGAGTCTGCCGGGTGTGGCAATAACAATATTTGCGCCGTTCTGCAGGGATTTTTTCTCCTGTTCAAAATCAGCGCCGTCGCCACCACCATACACCACCTGGGAGTTAATGGAAGTATGATAAGAAAATCCCTGTAGGGCCTGGTAGATCTGCAAAGCCAGCTCACGGGTAGGTACTATAATTAAGGTGTCGGTATGATCGCTGGGTTCGGCGGATAGCTTATTTAGTATGGGCAGTAAAAAAGCGGCGGTTTTCCCGGTGCCGGTTTGGGCGCAACCTATCAGGTCGCGGCCCGACATGATGATGGGAATGGCTTGTTCCTGGATCGGGGTGGGTGTTTCAAAACCCATATCGTCGAGGCCTTCCTGTATATTTTTTTCGAAATTAAAATCCTTGAAATTCAATGCTAAAAATTCGATGTAGTAGTAGCGCGAAGATAGGGATTTAATTGAGAATTTACAATGGACCATTGGCAGCAGACAGCGGCATTTAGCAGGTATAGTAGCCAGCATTATATTTATTTTTAAACGATTAAAAGGAAAGGAATATATTTGTCTGAAACATATTAAATATGAAAAGCATAAAGGCCATTGGCTTTTTCTTAATTACCATAATTTCCTATTCCATGACTTATGGTCAGGATGATGTTTTGAATGAATACAATAATCATATATTTCCTTGTGACGATGGAGGTACTACAATAGAGATCAATATTTGTTCAGGGATCAGGAGAGATTATGCTGACAGTCTTTTAAACATGGTCTATAATAAAATCATGAGATCGTTAGATAAAGATATACTTGAAGCAAAAAAAATGATGAAGCTTGAGTAGACCAAAAAAGACAGTGCCAAAGCTAAAGAAATGATTAAATTCCTGGTTGAGGAGATTGATCAAAACGCGCGTCTTAAAAAAAATATTATTAAATCACAACTGGCCTGGATAAAGGAAAGGGATTTGAATTATATTGTAACAAGCATTAATTGTGGAGGATCCGGTTATATTGCTTGTGAGAACGAATCCCTTATTAATGATACCTTAGACAGGATAAAAAAGCTGCAATCCTTTTATTATATTGATGATAATTGAAGCAGCTTTTCACCTTCAAGGTTTCTTCCATATCTGATGTGCTGGTAAAATAATTAATGAGATGGATACACTTGTATTTTCTTCCGATAGAGCCTGTCCCGCCTCAGCGGGAAAGAATTCGTGGGTAGACCAATTGGGCGTGTGTATTTCCTTCCCTAGAGCCTGTCC
>JBBRJE010000431.1:0-1834 GCA_038219845.1 Bacteroidia bacterium | reverse complement strand
CGGGCCTTCACCACCATATTGTCTTTGCTTTTAGTATCATCGCTCTTCTCACAAAAAAATAGCACTACCAGCATTAAATTCGATGAAGAAGAATTTGATTTTGGCGAAATAAAAATCAATGCCAAAGCCAGTCATATTTTTAATTTCACCAATACCGGGAAAAAACCTCTGATCCTTAAGAAAGTTACGGCCAGCTGTGGCTGTACGCAGCCTCACTGGGATTCGCTCCCAATTGCTCCGGGAAAAAAGGGGAAGATTATAGTTATTTTTGAATGCTTCCCCCTGGAGAAAAAATTCAGTAAAACTATTACTATTGAAAGCAATACAGATCCGGTTATTCATTACCTTGATATCAAAGGTTATTGTATCGATATTTATAAATCTCAGAAAGAAAAATATACGCTTCCTTCCGGAAGTCTGCTGCTTGACCACACGCATATTGACTTCGATAAGGTATACAGCAATGAAACATTAAGCCGCCGGCAGATGAACTTCTTTAATTATAGTGATGATACAATCACAGTATTTGAATTCAAGACTCCAATCTATATTCAATGTGCGGCATCGCCCAATATTATTTTACCTTATTCGGAAGGCAAAATATTTATTAATTATAATCCCTCCCTGAACCCGGTATTGGGTTTCAGGCTCGACAGACTGATCATGCATACCAATGATGGGAATATGCAGGATAAATCGCTTTTTGTGAGTGCAGAGGTTATGGAATATTTCGATACTTTGAAGCAGAATAATGCGGTTATTTATTTAAAGGAAACCAATTTTGAATTCGGGAAAGTGAAGCCTGGCGAGTTAAAAACCCATACTTTTGAAATTAGAAACAATGGTACGGATACCTTATTTATCAGGAATATCAGAACCTCTTGCGGATGTACTATTGCGAAACTAAGTAATGATAAAATTGCCCCAAAAAAAACAGCCCGTTTAAAGATTGATTACAATACCGCAGGTGCAATAAAAGGGATCAATAATAAACCCTTAACTATAATTTCCACTGACAGGAAACATCCGGTATTAAATATCGGTGTGAGTGTGGTTGTGGAATAATAGATTCTATAGATATTGGCGCAGATAAAGGGAGTTCTAAAATTTAGTTATGATAAATTTCTTAACCAGTGAAAGATATTTATTTTGCACTTTCACAAAATAAAAGCCTTCTTTTAAATTCATGGTATTGATCCTTTCTGTTTCTGAGTTCAATATTTTTTGATAAACTATTTTACCTGTGAGATCAATGATCACTAGCTCCGTAATAGGACCTGGAGGCATATTTGTTTGGATATCAATATATGATCCTGCAGGTACCGGTGTAAGCACCAATTGATACTCTTCAGCTGCATTTCTGTTTGCAATTCCTGCAGCAGCACCGCAGCCATAAGTGCTTAAGATCGTGATTGAATCAATGTCAGCGCCAAGATTTTTACCATCTGTTCCAGAATTTTTATAGGTGCTTGCGGAAGTTAATCTGTAATCAGCTGCAGCAAAATTTACAAAACCTACTGCCGCATTATTGGCGGGGAAAAAATTTCCTACAGGGTACCCTGTTGCCGAGCCTCCTATATCTGCGTTCTTTGTTACCGTCCAATTGGGATTAAACCAGGTCGCTAAAGTTGTATTTGCAGTGCCTGTGCCCGAACCAATGAATCCATAAAATGCATGAGATACAATATTATTCTGAAACACGAAAAAATCAGTTTTTGGACTGCCGTCAGAAACCATATAAGCATTGGTAGTGAATCCTGTGTTATGGTCGAAAATTACATCCGTGGGGCCGTTAAGAACCATAAACATCCTCCCGTCGCCGCCAGTACCCAGG
>JBBRJE010000430.1:0-1856 GCA_038219845.1 Bacteroidia bacterium | reverse complement strand
CGTGAAAAACAGGTCATCTATCAGAAACATTACGGCGATGGTGTAGAAAGTAATATTATAAGTTATTCCTATATTCCAAAATTTACTGAATACCACATCATAAAACCCGTACAAATAAATAAACAAAAAAAGAAAAATGTTTGCGGTTATATAATAATGTTTAAAAAAGTAAGATAGTTTTTTTGTATGCTTGTTGATAACTTACCCGGAGTCTGATTAACTCCGGGTTTTTTTATTCTTCCCTGGCAGTTTAAAGAATGGATTATATGGATGATGGAAAGGGCAGGTAAGAAGAACGGCAAAAATTCCGGCTGGCAATTCTGGCAACAGCATAACAAACCATTAGAAATAAAAGATCAGGAAATGTTTGATAAGACTTTATATTACATACATCAAAATCCTGTACTGGCAGTTTTTGGTAACTAACAGGAGGATTGGAAGTATATCCTTGCACGGGATTTTGTGAGATGAAAGGATTAGTTGAATTAAGTTACAGTTAGTAATCAGGCACAAGCGGATGCGCCAAGACGAGGCTTTTGTTTCGGCTGAACAAACATCGCTGGGCTTTTATTTGTTAACTTGTACTTTAATATCTTTATTCAGCAGCGGTTCCGGGCAAGGAAGAGCAATGAATTCCAGCCCTGCAGCAAGCCCTGTTCGTTAGGCACAACTATAAAAGAGCTCTATGAACAGATTCTTTATTATTTTACTCATATTACTTCCGCAGTTTTTGTTTGGACAATCCCAAACAAAAATTATTGACATGCACATTCACTCATACACTGAAAGTGACTTCGGTGAAAGAGAACCAGCAACAGATCATTATGGAACTAAAGGTTCTACAAATGCAGAAGCACATCAAGTTGCAACCTTATCAGCATTCAAAAAATTAAATATAATCAAAGCTGTAGTAAGTGGAAGTCCTGAAAGTGTGGAGAACTGGACGGCGAAAGATATTGACCATATTGTTATCAGGGGAATTCTGATGTTTACCCCAAATGATTACGGTATGGACACAGTGAAATTCGAGCAAATGATTAAAGACAAAAAAATTGAAGTATTTGGAGAAATTGCCCCCTACTACGGCGGCACTACACTAAGCGATTCTATTTGGCAGCCTTATTTACGCATCTGTGAAAAATATGACATCCCAGTAGCTGTTCATACCGGTGGTGGCGATCCCGGAGGAACCTATTCATGGTCACCTAAAGCAAGACTAAAGTTAGCAGACCCTTATTTAATTGAAGATGTTTTGGTAAAATATCCTAACCTTAGAATCTATATGATGCATGCGGGAGGAGAAGACTGGCCAGAACATGCTATCAGACTCATGGCCTATTATCCAAAACTATATACAGATCTGGCAGTGATGCTTTGGGTGGAACCCAATACACAACGATACATCAAAGAATTCCTTCGAAACGTAAAGGAAGCTGGATACTTAGATAGAGTGATGTTTGGCTCTGACCAAATGATATGGCCATATGCCATTGAAAAGTCAATTCGCTTTCTAAATAGTTTGACCTTCCTTTCAAAAAAAGATAAAGAGAATATACTGTACAATAATGCAGTGAGATTTTTACATCTGAAAAAATAACTGTGCCTGACAAGTTGGTAATATGGCGGCTGACGAATGCTGTGTTTCAACTTTTGTTTTTTACTTTGGCCCGGCATTGACACAAGATACTGTCATAAAAACAAAATAAATCTGTTAATCTGGATTTCTTGTCAATTGAAAAGAGGCTTATATTAGCTTATGATCCGTAAGTATAAGTTTGATGAAAATCATAAATTATATCTTTTGCCACAGTACATTGGATAGATGTTTTTGTAAGAGAAGAATATAACCAGGTTAT
>JBBRJE010000429.1:0-1859 GCA_038219845.1 Bacteroidia bacterium | reverse complement strand
GTAAGCGCAAGCACCATGCTAATTTCACCTGCTACACTGGCGATCCTGTTTTATTTTGCATCAAAGAAAATAAAAAATAAAAAGCTGGTCATTAAGCAGCTTGAAGAGCGAATGCAGCTTTTTGAATTTACTATGGAAGATGCCAAAACGGTAGCCCAAAGTTTCAATTCAGGATTCGATGACCTGGAAGATGCCTTACAATATTTCTCGGCCTTAAACAGCAAGGCAGATGCTATCATATCGTACAATACCAAAGATTTTACAGCTTCTTCAATTCCGGTTTATCATCCACAAACTTATCTTTCCTTCTTCGAATAAACATGTCTTTAAAAGTATTATTAATAGGAGCCACGGGACTGGTAGGAAATCTGAGCCTGGTGAAATTACTGCACCATGATCAAATCGGGGAAGTAAGGATTATTACACGCCGTGAATCAGGCATTGTTCATGAGAAGCTAAAAGAGCTCGTGATAGATTTTGAAAAGCTCGGGGAATACAAATCTTTTATGCAATGTGATATTTTGATAAGCTGCCTTGGAAGCACGATGAAGAAAGCTGGCAGCAGGAAGGCTTTTGAACGGTTTGATTATTATTATCCGAAAGAAATTGCAGAAATCTGCCGTATGAATGGTTGCCGTAAAATGATTTTATTGAGCGCATTTGGTGCTGATAAAAAATATTCGTTCTATACCCGGGTTAAAGGGAGGCTGGAGAGAGAATGTGCAAAAACAGGATTTGAATCCCTGATAATAATTCAGCCTTCATTAATTATTGGGACGAGAACAGAAAAAAGATTTGGAGAGAAAATGGCTAAATATATTATGGGTTTCTTTTCCCCAATGATGCCCTCAAAATTAAAGTCTGTAACGGCCGAAACATTGGCAGGCACCATACTTTGGCATGCAATTAACAAATCGCATAAGCCACTGGATATTATACAATATAAAGATTTTGTTCAATGAATATTAATATTAAATTTGTGACCTAACCAAATTAACTAAACCAAATATATTATGGGAATTATTTCTGAATTTAAAGAATTTGCCATGAAAGGCAATGTTATAGATTTAGCCGTTGCGGTAATTATCGGCGGCGCTTTCGGTAAAATCATCAGCTCGTTCATTGATGATGTGCTTACTCCCTTGCTTCTTAAGCCGGCTCTGGAAGCGGCCCATCTTCAAAACATCAGTGAATTAACCTTATGGGGAACAGTTAAGTATGGTAACTTCCTATCTGCGATAATCAATTTCATCATTATTGCCATCGTTTTATTTATGATTATTCGGGCCATGAATTCATCTAAAAAAAAAGAAGCGATAGTAGCTTCAGGCCCCACACCAGAACAAGTATTACTTGCTGAAATCAGAGATTTATTGAAAAAATAATTTCTCTATGCACTTTTTAAAGCCACCGGTTAATTGCGGTGGCTTTTTTATTTATCAAGCTTTTAATGTTAGATTTGCAATGAAATAAAATAAAATAGTCCATGCCTAAAATCCATAATTTTTCTGCCGGCCCTGGTATTCTTCCTCAATCTGCCATTGATAACTCCGTAAAAGCGATTCAAAATTTTGCAGAAATGAATTTAAGCATTCTTGAAATCTCTCATCGCAGTAAGCAGTATGAGGCTGTGGTGGCTGATGCCACTCAAATTGTAAAAGATTTGCTTGGGGTGCCCGAAGGATATAGTGTTATTTTCCTTCAGGGTGGTGCCAGCACACAGTTTTGCATGGTTCCTATGAATCTGCTCGACGAAGATGATTCATCGGCCTATCTTAAAACCGGCGAATGGGCTGCACGCGCTACCAAGGAGGCTAGTTTATTCGGCAAGGTAAATGTGCTGGCAAGCAGCGAGAATG
>JBBRJE010000428.1:0-1864 GCA_038219845.1 Bacteroidia bacterium | reverse complement strand
GGAAGGAGGCAACCGGAAATTTATGGTGACTTGTATTTTGAAGAATTTTTAGAGAAGCTCATCATTAAATACCCGCAAATAAATCTCAGCTATTACCAGAGTAATGTGGAAGGGGAAATCATCAACCAGTTGCAGGAATGGGGCTTTACCTGCGATGGCATTATTTTAAATGCTGGCGGCTATACGCATACCTCCGTAGCCATTGCGGATTGTGTAGCGTCTATCGCTGTCAAAGTGATTGAAGTGCATATCAGCAATATTTTAAACAGGGAAGAATTCAGGCATTCGTCACTGGTAGCTAAATCATGCGAAGGAAGCATCATCGGCCTGAGCCTTAAGGGATACGAGCTGGCGCTAAAATATTTCATTGAATTGCAATGATCAGAATATCCGCAGTAATTATAACCTATAACGAAGAGAAAAATATTGACCGCTGCCTGCAATCCCTGCAGGGCGTGGCGGATGAAATTATTGTGGTTGATTCTTTTTCTGACGATAATACCAAAGCCCTCTGTGAAAAATACAATGTGATATTCATAGAACACCCGTTCGAAGGATATGGCCAGCAAAAAAACTTTGGCAATTCAATGGCAGCCTATGATTATATTTTATGTCTTGATGCCGATGAAGCGCTTAGTGAAGCGCTTAAGAAATTATTGCTGGAGTTTAAGGATGTGCCGACGGCGGATATAATTTCAATGAAACGCCTCACCAATTACTGCGGACAATGGATCAGGTATTCGGGCTGGTATCCCGATATAAAAACCCGGCTCTGGAAGAAAGATATAACTCATTGGAACAATAGCAAGGTGCATGAAGTATTAGAGATAGTCCCAAATGCAAGAAGGCTTTTTTTAGATGCTGATATTTTACATTTTAGCTATTACACGGTGGAAGAGCATAAGGATCGTGTTGTCAAATATGCCCACTTGGCGGCAATGACCATGGCTGAAAAAGGAAAGACCATTTCAAATCCAATGATTTATATAAAAACTGCTTTTAAATTCCTGCGAAATTATTTCTTATATCTGGGTTTTTTAGATGGCAAAAACGGGTTCGTGATATGCCGGATGAGCGCTTATGAAACTTACCTGAAGTACAGTGAACTTTTTGAACGAAATAAAAAAGCCCGGCACTAATTAGTGCCGGGCTTTTGATTTATATTGCTCTCTGCAATCTACCAATCTTCATCATCAGCAGTCTTCGGATCCTGTAACCTTTTCTTTAATTCCACGATAAATTTCTTGATCTCTTCATCAGCGCTTTTCACGATCAGGTCTGTGCCTTTTACATTACTCTTGGATTCTAGATAATACTCCAGGTAAATAGGGCGCGGCGCCGGATTTAACGAATTGGGGGGAGGCAGATGTCGGATATTATCAATTTTATAACGGTACCTTCCTGATTTTATATCGAGGGTAAAGGTAAAGTCGATAAAGCCTGCCTGGGCTTTGGTATATGCTGTGGGCTTGGTATAAACCGGCATCTGTACGGTTACCTGCACCTTCTCATTCTTCTTATTCACCGGTATCATTTTGCCATAGACCCCGAATTTCCTTTTTAATAATTTCAGGCAACGGATATATAACGAATCTTCCTGTGATTCCTCCTGCTCCACCACTTCCTTATAAGTCACCAAATTGGTTATGGTATCTATATTAGTAAGCTTTAAGCGGATATAAGGCTTTACAAAGGTAGCAACCTCCCCGGTATGGGTTGAACTGTCGTCGTTGGCAAAAGTATAGCTCGATGAGCTATCGGCTGGTGGAACGGTTCCATTTTGCGAATAAGTAACAAATGTGCTTATTATAAATAGAGCTGCAAAAAATTTCTTTATCATATGAAAGCGTTGGATAATAATTAA
>JBBRJE010000427.1:0-1868 GCA_038219845.1 Bacteroidia bacterium | reverse complement strand
ACTGCCTTCATCAATATATTTCAATAATATCGGTCTTGCCATTTCTGCAAATACGTTGTAATTGCTGGTTTGCAGGCGTTGCATATCCTCAACAGAAATATTTTGCATGGCTAACAGATTTCTATTTATAAGATACCCGCGATATACAGGATATACGCCCCCAAGATAATAGGGATAGGATGTATCATAAGGCATTTGATTGGCACTGCTTACAAAACCCCTTTGGGGATTATGCATTACAATGCTGGCGCTATCCGGTATAAATCCCCTCCACGCATAAGTGTTATCATTACCCGGCATAAGAAAATCACCCTGCCCTCTCCATTTTGCCGGGAACTCTCCCTGTTGTTTTATTGCAATATCACCGGCTTTAGACGCAAAAATAATATTTTGGCCAGGGCATTTATACGTTGAGATCGCATCAAGGTAATCGCTATAATTTTTTGCATGGTTCAATTTATAAAAAGTACGTACTTCATTGCTGCCATCATGTGCTTTCCATCTGCAGGCGTAGGTTTTATTTTCATGCAGTTTATCAGGATAATTCTTGTCATACATTACAGGTCCCCAAACCGTCATAGCAATATGCTCGGTATCGCTAACCTTACCTTTTATTTTTATTATTTCATCACGAAATGCTGCTATTCTCCACGCACCATTGTACCAATATTCTTTCATGGTACTGTCTTTAAACTTTACTTCATAATAATCGCGAACATCTCTTTCGGAGTTGGTTACTCCCCATGCACAATTATCATTAAACCCAATAACAATATTCGGTGCACCGGGAAAGCTTACGCCATACGCATTAAAGCCGGGTGTTGAAATTTGCATTTCATACCAAAGTGAAGGAAGATTTAAACCAAGATGTGGATCGTTACATAAGATAGGTTTTCCATTTTTTGTTTTTGTACCCGCTACCGCCCAATTATTACTGCCATTATTTTTCTCGGGCTTTACCGGAGGAACAGCAGGTTCAACAATAGTTTTATAATTGAAGTATAATGAATCTATATTGGCTGGTGGCGTCATATCAATGCCTGGTTTTGCAAAAATTGTTCCCCTCGGGTTTATAGGATCTAGTGAATCCTGGCCATAAGGATATAATGCTTCAAATTGCTTCTTAGAAAAAACAGCTTTCGCATTTGTCATTTCAAAATCCTCTTCAAAGCCAGCCAGATCAAACGCCATATATTTTATAAATAAAGCAGATTTTAAATTTGTCCAGGGTTCCGGTTTATAGTCGAGCAGTTTATATTCAAGCGGATAGTTGCTTTCATTCAATGAATTGATATAAGCATTTACGCCATCTGTATAAGCATCCCCGGTTGCTTTCATTTCAGGATCAGCCTCAATTACTTTTAATGAATTTTCTGCGCCGTAAACCATTCCCAAACGGCGAAACTGTTTATCCACGTTCAAAAAATTAACACCATTAGCACTGTCGCCCATAATTTCACTTAATCTTCCACCCGCAGCATATGTTTGAAAATCCATTTGCCACAAACGGAATTTTGCGTGCAGGTAACCTTGCATAAAAAAAGCATCATGTTCATTATCGGCATATACATGAGGCACTAAACGCTCATCGAAGTAAACTTCTGAATTCCCTTTAAGACCATCTAATTTAAGTTCATCATCAAAAGAAGCATTTACCGGTTCGGCATTTTGCCAGAAACCTTTTTGCGGAGAAAGAAAATAACCAAGTCTTGGTGTTTTACTGCCACCGGTAGGTATCTGTATATTCAATACAATAATGAGGCAGATTGTAATGATAGCCGAAAGAATCAACGGAATCAATCTCATGCAAAATAATTATGGGTTGAAAATAGTAATAATTAAGAAATAAAAAAGTTTTTGTACCGGGT
>JBBRJE010000426.1:0-1948 GCA_038219845.1 Bacteroidia bacterium | reverse complement strand
TATTGACGAAGAGGAGATAGCACCGAAAAAGTATTATTTTTCAATGGGAGAGGTATGTGAAATGTTTGATGTGGCGCCATCCCTGGTGCGTTATTGGCATTCGGAATTTCCGGAGATCAGGCCTTTAAAGAACAAAAAAGGCAACCGGCTATTCCGTCCCCAGGATATTGAAACCATCAAGCTCATTTATCATTTGCTTAAGGAGCGCGGCTTCACCATCCAGGGGGCTAAAGATTATCTGAAAGACAAGAAAAAAATATCCAAAGGAGATTTTGAACTGCTTGACTCTCTTAAAAAGCTACGCGCACAGCTGGTGGAACTAAAGCAGCATTTGTAATCCTGGGTTATTGAGTACTATTGATAAGCCTCCTCAGGTCGTCCACCGTTCTGATATCCGGCCTGATATCATATTTAAATTCTTGTTCTTCTTTTCCGTGGCCTGTGCATTTCTTAAAATCGTCAGCATCGATTACTGCTGCTTTGCCATCAATAAATGTAACAAGGATATTTTCTGAAAGGATATCATAATCGATCTGGTACGATTTTTTTTCGTCATCGTAGTCGGCAGGATGATAAGCGATACAGGCATTCAGATGCTTATCGATAAGATATACCACACCCATAGGCGAGTACGTATGATTATGTGCATCTGTGGAAGTATAAATTGTTTGCATATTCCTGATTGTATGCGGACAATCATTATTCCAGAAGCCCATTTGTGTTACTGATACAATATGCCTGAAACGTTCGGTTAAAGCTTGGTTCTGCGCCAATTCCTGCATATCAAGTTTGGCAAAAGCCAATTTCCTTTCTTTACTTTTTGTTTGCTGGTCCCGGCGCTTTGCCTCTTCTTCCTTATATATTTTTGAGCGTGCTGCTATTTTTTCCATCACTTTTTTCTCCTGTTCTTCCTCTTCTTTCTTTTGCACTTCTATTCGCATTTTGGCTTCATTCATGGCGGCAATCTCAGCGCCTGTTTTGGCGGCCAGCTTTTGGTTATAATCTGCCAACAGCTCAGCATATTTGGCTTTAGCCAGATCATAATTCTTGCCGTCAAAAACCGGGTAAACAATCAGCTCAATCTTCTCTTTGCCTTTTTTGCGGCTGAGGGTCATCTTAAAATTCACCCCTTTTCTCGGACCATCTTCCATCGTCACACGCTCCCAATCGCCATCATAATAGCTTTCTTTAAAGTTCTTATTCTCTTTGCCTACATCAAATAAAATATCTTTATAGACAGCCATCTCCGGGAAATCTTTCATATCGAAATTAAAATTGAAATGCGTGATTTTCGGATCCGCCTTTACCGGAGCCATAGGCCTGGCTTTTTCCAGTGCAGCCACTTCCTTTTGCAATCCAACGATTTTCTCCTCTACCACTTTATTGTTTACCGCAACCTTGGAAGCATGCAATGATGCTGAATCTGGTATGCCTGCCAACGAATTGGGATCTATTTTGGACTTTGTTTTTTCTTCCATTGAAGAATCGCAGATAGCGTTTTTATCCTTTCCTTTATATACCCAATTCTTATTAACAGTATCTAAATAGTACTGGTTGTAATTCTGAGGATCATAACCTGAAGCAATGTTCACCAGTAATTTTTTACCCGCAGCCACCTGCAATACTGTATTCTCCTGGGAGGCCATAATATCAAACATATCGGCAGATTCAAAGAAATATTTTGTGCCGGCGCTGTCATAGGTCATGGGAATTCCGCCGCAAATAAAATCGGCAGCATCTTTAAACTCGCGGTATTTAAGGCTTACATTGCCCCGAACCGGATTGCCATTGGCATCTACCAGGCTCCCTTGAGGTATTTCTATGATGGTTCCCGATGGAGTAATGATGCCTGTTGAATCGTTGCAGTTAATAGTATACGTTTGATAGCTTACTGCAATAGGAGCGGGATTAATAAAGGGTTTCACCGTTGCTAATGTTTGATGTTCCC
>JBBRJE010000425.1:0-1965 GCA_038219845.1 Bacteroidia bacterium | reverse complement strand
CTACGGAATAATTATTAGTGTGGTTAAAGCACGCTTGCGCAAATCCTACTTTTGTAAAACCAGCGAAAAGAAATAATATGAAGTTAATTTTACCATTCATTATAAATAATTATTCGATTATTACCTTCTTTAAATAATTCTCTTGATTTCCATTGTAAATTCAATTTGAAGAAAGTTATTCAATCATTATTTTCTTGACTTCAACAGCATTATCTGTATTTACCTGAAGGAAATAAACTCCCTTGGCTAAATAGCTTACATCAAAAGTTTCTGTTAAAGTATTCCTGCTGCCATATTCCTTTTTCAAGATTATTTGACCTAATTCGTTTCTTATTATAACGGAAATTGAAGTTGCCTCATCGGTTTGATAATTAACGGAAAATGCACCGCCTGTTGGATTAGGATAAACAGTAAGGCCGTTGGTTGGATTTATTGGTGGTTCATTTTGGCTAACGGAACGAGGCTGGCTTATTTTT
The DNA here is from genome assembly GCA_038219845.1 of Bacteroidia bacterium. Lineage (GTDB taxonomy): Bacteria > Bacteroidota > Bacteroidia > UKL13-3 > UKL13-3 > CAINMV01. The sequence goes on along the minus strand of JBBRJE010000425.1, from coordinate 1,489 downwards.
GCGATCAAAACATCCGCATACATATTATCAGTGCCTGTAACCGTTATATCACCGAAGATTTGTTTATCAATGATAGCACCTGCAATTAACAAATCATTATCACTGTTCAATACCATTTGATTAATCTGGCCTTGGCTGGTAGGATTACCTTGCTCACTGTACTGTATCCATGCTACCGCACCATCCGGTTTAAATTTGGCAATATATATGCCTCCGCCTTTATTATCAAGCAAAAAACTATCTATCTGAAGGGTTCTGATGATGTTACCTCCTACATAAACATTGTCTTCACTATCTATAATTAAACTCGAAACGTCAACATTCTCCTTGATTATTTTATGCCATTGGTAATTGCCATTATTGTCAAATTTCAATAGCGCCCTGCTTGAAGCTGATGATCCACAGAAGCATTTTATAGTATCTGAATTAATGATTATGGGGTAACGGTCATTTATTCCTGCGATAAGGTAAATGCTGCCTTTACTATCGATATTAATAAATGAAGCAATATTTTTTAGCTCTATTAGCCCTTGAAAATAATTTCCGTGTAAATCAAAAAGCCTTACAACTGATGAATCATGTCCATCAAAGGCTAAACCCTGAACATATATAACTCCGTTTTTGGCAATTCTAATAGCCCCGGGTCCATACTTGTATTGCTGATTTAACCAAAGGATATTTCCATTTTCATCGCATTCTACTATAATTCCGGTTTCCGCAGTTATGCTATACGCACCCATTGTAGCGGGATAACTCCATGTATACCCCGTGACAACTAATCCTCGGTCTGAAAGTGCTAAATCATTAAAATCAATAGCAGCGGAGACTGCCCATAGTTGAATACCGTTTGAATTGTATTTAACAATTTTCCCGTTCCCGACTACATAAGTATTACCTTTCTCATCTGTAATATTTTTGGTGTGAGTATAAAAAGGAATTGTATCCGACCAAACAAAGTTCCCCTGTGCATCGAACTTTTTCAACCAATTATAAGCCATACCTGAATAGCCTCCCCCTCCTGGCCGCCAAGAAAATCCACTAATGTATAGATTGTCATTTTCATCTTTACTGATGGATTGCGAATGATCAACCAATATGGTATTAGGGGTTTCATAACTTTTAGCCCATTCCCAAGACTGAGCGAAACCACCGAACGGTAATAGGCTTATGATAAAAAAATATTTTTTCCACATGGTTTATGGCTTTAGTTTCTTCTACTCAAAATTAACTCCAATCATAAGGCTTTTAGAGAAAAGCCGTTAAAGAAGGCCTTTTTGCTTCTTAAAAGCATTTTTTTATAGCCGAGGTCATAATTTTGCTTTACTTTTTCTTGTAAAACAGGAAATATATTCTACATTTACAACAGTTGAAGCCAATAAAATATATGCCAAAGGCTTTAGGAACATTAAATTTTAATACATGAAAAAAATCTACCTCCTCTCCTTCGCTCTCCTTTCCCTTTTTATTAAGCTGAAAGCACAGGCACCTC
>JBBRJE010000424.1:0-1980 GCA_038219845.1 Bacteroidia bacterium | reverse complement strand
TTGGTGGCAGTTGACCAGGAGGTGCTTGTTATTCCTTTCCAGCTTGTTTGTGAATAGGAAAATATGCCAAAGAATAAAAATACAGATAAGAAAAAAAAGATACGGATGTTGGTTTTCATAAGGAGGTGAAAATAGATTTGGAGGGAATCTAGAGTATATTCTCACCAATAAATTTTATATCTTTATAAATATATTCCGGTAATATATCCATATTTTAGGACAGCAACTATCTGTTACTTCCTTAAGCATAAATAAGAAATAATCTGCCCTATTACTCTTTTTAAAACACCTTATGAGCGATATATTTTGTAGCCTCACTTAAGCCCATGGTATAAAAATGCAATACTGGAACTTTGGCCTTCCGAAGCGCTATGCATTGTTGTACGCACCAGTCTAAGCCTGCCTGCTTCACATTTTCGTCCTTGGTATTGGCTATCTCTTTAACCAGTTCTTCAGGCATTTGAATATGGAATATTTTAGCTAAGGCTTCCAATTGCTTACGGCTTGTCAATGGTTTGATTCCTGGAATAATAGGAATTGAGATACCCCCTTTCCGGCAGCAATCCACAAACTCGAAATATTTATTATTGTCGAAAAACATTTGTGTAACAATAAACTGAGCACCTGCATCTACTTTCCTTTTCAAGAAATCAAGGTCGCAATTCAAATCCACCGCCTCATAATGTTTTTCGGGATATCCGGCTACTCCGCAACAGAAATTGGAGGATGTTGCTTCAATTATTTCTTCATCCAGGTATTTCCCTTTGTTCAGGTCTTGTATTTGTTTCAATAGTTCCAGGGCGTTCTTATTTCCATTAGGCTCGGGTATAAAGCTAGTTTCATTCCTCGCATTATCGCCGCGCAATACCAGAATATTATCTATACCCAGGAAATTCAAATCAATTAAGGCATGTTCCGTTTCTTCTTTGTTAAATCCTCCACAAATTAAATGGGGTACTGTGTCCACCTTGTATTTGTTCATGATGGCAGCACAGATGGCCACCGTTCCCGGACGCTTCTTGGTTGAAATTTTATCTAAAGTACCATCCGGCATTTTCTTCATGATAAATTCTTCCCTGTGATAGGTGACATCAATAAATGCCGGTTCAAATTCCATCAAAGGATCAATACCTTTAAAAACAGATTCGATCCCTTTGCCTTTTAAAGGAGGCAGGATCTCAATGGAGAACAATGTTTTGTCTTTCGATTTTTTTATATGTTCGGTGATATGCATTGGTTAAGGTTGAGGCTGAGGCTGAGGTTGAGGTTGAGGTTTGCTGTTAATTTAATATTTAAAAGGTCTTTAATCCAATAAATATCAAAATTAGGAAAAGTCCGTATTTTGTATTTTGTATTAATTCTTTCATTCTTTAATTCTTTCATTAGTAGTTTAACATAGGGCTCAGCCACCTCTCCATTTCCTCCACAGAAACCCCCTTACGTTTCGCATAATCCTCCACCTGGTCCTTACCTATTTTCCCTAATCCAAAATATTTACTCTCCTTATTCGCAAAATACCAGCCGCTCACGCTGCTTGCAGGCCACATGGCATAGTTTTCTGTGATGATGGTTCCAATGTTTTTTTCAACATCCAATAGTTCCCATAAAGTTTTTTTCTCCGTATGGTCGGGACATGCCGGGTAGCCCGGCGCGGGACGGATTCCCTGGTATTTTTCATTGATCAGATCATCGTTAAATAATTTTTCATCCGATGCATATCCCCAATATTCTGTACGCACCAGTTGATGCATCTTCTCTGCAAAGGCTTCTGCCAGACGGTCGGCAATGGCTTTGATCATGATGCTGTTATAGTCGTCATAGTCCGCTTCGAATTTCTTTGCCTCTTCATCGGCACCAATAATGCTCACTGCAAAAGCTCCCATATAATCTTGTCTGCCTGTGGATTTTGGTGCGATAAAATCACTTAAGGAATAATACGCCTGCCCGCGGGTTTTTTCGTTCTGCTGGCGTAAATGGTGG
>JBBRJE010000423.1:0-1993 GCA_038219845.1 Bacteroidia bacterium | reverse complement strand
AGATAAATTCAGGTTTAATTCTTTACGCCATTCGATCAAATCCAGTTCTTCAAATTTTCCAACACTGATGCTATTATCTTCGACCTTTGGGTTGAAGGCCGCATTATTGATCAGCCCTTTTAAATTATTGGTTTTTCCTTTGATCAAGTCGGATAAAACATTATAGGTCTCAATCTTCATTAAATCAAATTGGAGATACGAAATATTTTCATTCAGGAAATCACAGTCAGGGGCAATATCCACCACGATAATATGGAATCCCTTCTGCGATAAATATTTTGCTGTGGCGCTCCCGATAAGTCCGAGGCCGCCGGTGAGGATTATTGCTGGGTTTGGATTCATGAGAGTCAGTAGTTAGGAGTGATACAGTATTGAATTGAAACAATGTAATACAGCAAAGGATTTCATTTTATTATTTCATGGATTACGAACATTTTAATTCGTGATTCGAAATCCTCACTGCACATTTGCCTGTAGCAGGGCTCCTATTTTTATTCCTTTCGCTTCGAGGATAAGGTCTGCCATTTCGCGTACAGCGCCCTCCCCTCCTTTTGTTTTCAGTTCATAAATTTTTTCAATTTCTTTTATTTCCTTGCGGGCATTGGGCGGGCAGGCTGCAAAGCCTACCGCCTGCAATAATGCCATATCATTGATATCATCACCGATAAAACATATATCTTTCAAAAATATTCCTTCCGCCTCGCAAATTTCTTTCGCTGCTATTAATTTATCAGCACATCCTAAATACAAATATTCAATTTTTAATTTATCTGCCCGGCGCGATACGATCGGAGAATTCTCCCCGCTGATGATCGCTGATTTAATACCGATCCTGTGCAGTAAATTTATTCCCATCCCATCGTAAGTGCAAAATTTTTTCAAAGCATCGCCCTCAGGACCGTAATACATTCCGGCATCTGTAAGCACCCCATCACAATCCATGATCAATAATTTAATATTTTTTAATTTTTCCTGCATTATAAAACCATTTACAGTTTTTATCAATAAGAATTAAGCACAAATAATTAACCGCCAATTCACGCTTTCCTGTATTTCAATTTCTCGCGTTGTACTTTTTCAATATCGAGTATCTCCTCCTCCTTGTAGGTGAGGGCGGAATACGTTCCATTCAGATCGCGCACTAATTTCTCCATCCCCGGCTTTTCAAGGCTGGCGGCATGATCTGTACCTTTCCAGGTACGGTCTTTAGTGAAATGTCTTTCAATCCATCGTGCTCCTAAAGTATATGCTGCAATATCAAGCGCAATACCATTATGATGTCCGCTGAATCCTATTTCATGAACACGACCGTCAAACTTCTCATACAACCTGTTTAATTCCAGGAGGCATACAGACTGCTCGGGAACGGGGTATCCGCTGGTGCAGGAATAAATTACCAATCGTGATTTTGCATTACCCGTCTCTTCAAAAAATGCTACGATCGCTTCTTCTTCCGTTTTGGTAGTCATCCCAAATGATATTTGAACCTGGCCTTTATATTCATCGCGTAAAATCTTCAGCATCTCAAAATTATTATTGCATGCAGAAGGCACTTTTATGAAATGGGGTTTTAGCGCTATTATTTCTTTGGCTGAACTTACATCCCAAACAGAGGTGGAATATTCAACTCCAATTTTATTGCAATACTCCAGCAAGCCTGCATGCTGCTCTGGCGTGAATTCGAGGTTTTCGCGGTGCTCCCCATACGTAGATCCATAGCTATTCCAGGGATTAGGATGTGGGGCATTATATTGTTCATCGGTAAGCAATTCTTTATTATGTCTTTTTTGAAATTTCACATACCGGCATCCGCATGACTTTGCCAGGTCGATCAATTCTAAAGCAATAGTATAATCGCCCAAATGATTACAACCAATTTCCGCAATAACTTTGGGTTCTTTATAATCGAATTTAAACATAGTCCTACGCCACTTTATTCATATGGCTCAATTTTTCTTTTTTAAAATAATCAGATAAAAACTTTTGTCCCACG
>JBBRJE010000422.1:0-1998 GCA_038219845.1 Bacteroidia bacterium | reverse complement strand
TATCGTATATCCCGGAAAGATACTCAGTTATAATTCGATATTCAAGGCCTAAAAATTTTAAGCGGTCGGCCGTAATGCCACTTTCCAGCAGATGTTCTACTTCTTCAACCAATCCGTTATTCATTCGCAGGTGCAGTCGATCATCTATCCTTTTTTTTCTTTCTGAAGAGGAAAGCATTAAACCAAAGATAACCGGCTTGATCTCCGGATAAGGAATAGTCTCGGGGATATTGCCGGATAAATACTTGGCAATTTCTATTGCTCTTATGGTTCTTTTTCTGGTCGAGGTGTCGGCCTTATTGGTAAAGGCCTGTGGACACAAATGAAGTTCTGCAACTAATGCCGAATCGCTTAATGCTTTTAAATTTTCCCTTAATGGCTCGTTATTCGGGATATTTATATATTGATATTTTTTCAGGGCCAGGTCAAAATATAAGCCGGTGCCCCCGCAAAGCACCGGCACCTGCTTATTCAACAAACAATGTTCAAAAGCAATGATATAACTTTTCACAAATTCATAACTATGGAAATGATCATTTATATCACAGATATCAATTAAATGATAAGGTACCACAGTATTTTCGATCCTAAATTCATCCAAGTCCTTACCGGAGCCAATATTGAGTTGACGGTATACCTGCCTTGAATCAAAACTTAGAACTGCGCCTTTTAAAATATAAGCCAGATGGGCAGCCAGCCTCGTTTTGCCGGATGCCGTCGGGCCTAAAATGATGATGCTATTATAGGGGTTCACACCAGATGTTTTATTAATTTATAATTTCCTTTATTCCTATATTCAATGACTTCCCCGTCAGGCATTATATCATGCAGGGCAATGGAAGGGGTGACTTTATCGAGTACAAAACCAAGTGCATAATAAGCATTCGGTTGCCCCCAGGCAATATCTACATAAGTCATGATATCCCCGGGGGAATATTCTTTTTCAAAAAGATGAATGAGTTTGCTTAGGCCTCCGATAACAGTATGAAAGTTTTTATTACAAAACCGTATGAGCTCGAATGATTTTTTTCCTGGTGGAAGCCGGTTCATTCGCCTTCCTTTACTGAAGCACGCCACTGCTGCCAGTTCATTTTTTAAAAATAACCCATAATGATAATAGGAGGCCGCATACCCCATCGTATGATTTTCATTAATGAAATTCTTTGCAGTTATCTTATCAATACGCGAGAGGGTGCATTGGCGGGCATGGATCCGGTGGGTTAATCCCATCAGGGAAGATAATCTTGATTTTGAGGCTTCTTTATTTTTTTGCCAGGCAAATTCGGTGATATAAAACCGGTGGTTAAGCAGATGCATATTATCTAATCCTTGATTCCCGATGAAGCATACCGATTTATTTCTCTCATTCAGGTACAAGATGGTGTAATCTTTTTTTATCTCCCATATTGCTTCCGGCATATATCCTTTCACAAATGCTGTGACATCCTGAATAAAATAGCTTGAAGGCATAATGCAAATAGAGTGTTTATTTTATTAGAAACAAATCTGATTTCGGTTTATAACTCAATGCAAGGTGTTAAAGCTGGCAGGTATTTTCGCCTTATGACTTTTAAAGATTTTTTAACGCCCTTAAATGAGGATGAATTCGGGACGGACAGGGCTGTAGTAAACACTTACCATCACCATATTAAAAAACATCTCAGCACCTTTCCAGAACTGGAGAAAATCGATATCGTATTAATTGGTGTGAATGAATTGAGAAATATTCATAACCAGCACCTGGCACCGGGTATCAGCTATTCAGCCGATTCTTTACGCAGGCAATTTTACAAATTATATAAAGGTAGCTATGAAATAAAAATTGCTGACCTGGGAAATATTGAAGCAGGCAATTCCTTTAACGATACCGCCTTTGCGCTCCAGGAAACCGTGAGGCAGCTATTAGAATTAAAGAAAGTTGTGATTGTCTTCGGTACGCACCAGGAACTGGTTTTGTCCCATTATAAAGGGTATGAGTCCACCACCAAAGCACTGAAC
>JBBRJE010000421.1:0-2024 GCA_038219845.1 Bacteroidia bacterium | reverse complement strand
TATAAGTTTTGGATTTGATTTTCATGGCACCCGATTTGAACTATTGTTTTTTTTATAATTTATAAATATGTTCAAGCCAATCCTCTCCATTACCTTACTTGCATTAAATTTTATTGCCTGTAAAACCCATACCAAAGTGGTCACTGTAAAGGAGGATACAAAACCTAAAACAGTGGAGGTGAATTATGGCGACAAGACCGGATCAAACAAGTTCAAGGTATTAGAGAACAGGGTCTTTGTGAATAATTCGGTTTCATTCAATGGCGTAGGGAAGGCATACCTGTTCGCGGGCAAGGAAGAATTTGAAAAGATATTTGGTTATGCCGAAGTTAATGCAACGCCAATGCCTGCCATCGATTGGAACAAAAACCAGGCGCTGGCAATCATAGGTCAAACTACCGAATACATGACTACGTTCTCTGTGAAGTCTACCTACGCCTCACCAGAAGGCTATATAATCAGGATACAGGAACACCAGGAAGCGAACAAGGGTACAAGTTCAATGCGTCCACACCTCCTTCTGGAGATACCCAAAAGCTATGCTATATCGAAATTTATTGTGTATATCGACCAGAAGATGATTGAACTTGAAAACAATAAAAAATAAATATTACCAAAGTGTCCAGTTATTCTCCAGGTTTTCTTTTCTTGAAGTGGGCTTCTGTCGGCCACCGGTGAGCGTTTGCACCTGGGTGCTAACGTAATTTTTCAATTCTTCCACGCTTATCTTTTTATCCGTATTTGTATCAGCTACGCCATTTTGCAGCGCATTAAGAACGCAATAGGTGAACACCCCGTTATTCCATTGGGCGCTTTCCAATGCGTATTCCATCCCTCCGGCGGCGCTGATTATAATGGCGCCATTACCATTGCTGATATCGCTAAAAACATCCTGCATCAGCTCAAAGCTATTTTCCAGACCAATACTGCTACTGTCTATAATAAGTGCGGAGCCCCGCGCTGAGATCCCTGATACACCTTGCTCCGGCTTGGTTTCAGCCACCTGTATATTTATATCCTTGTCTACCTCCCCACTATGACAAGCATCTACCAATAGCAATTTATTCCGTGCAGGAATACCATCGAGCAGGCTTTCGAGATCCTCATATAATAATCCTTTTTTTTCGGGATGCCGGAAATCTGTATCATAAGTGGCGTAATAAAAATCCAGGTCTTTGCTTAACAGTCCATGCCCGCTTAATGAAATTATGATTTTATCGTTTACCGATGTTTGAAGCAGGCGCTCTTTTAATTTTAATATGTTTTCTTTGGTGGCATTTTCATTCGTGAGTAAGATGATCTCCGCATTTTTTTGTGCGGCGATTTTAGCCAGGTCCTTAATATCCTTTTCCGCATATTTAAGGTTGAAGCTGGCATCCTGGTAATTACTTATACCAATGCCAATAAAGTAGGTTTTATAATTCACCACCCCTCCTTCATAAATGATTTCAAAACTCTCTTTATAGCTTTCAGCCCCTTTCTCATTGGTGCAGGAAATGCTGATCTTATTCCGCTCATTCCCTAAAGGTACGCTGCAATGTGTAATGGCTGTTTTACCATTAATGCTTTTGCCTGCTGCGCCATAAAGCGGAACATCATTAACCCATACATTGATGCTTTTTAAATTATAAAGATTATCTTCTGCTTTTATGTCAAAATTTAAAACAGTTTGCTTCGTGCTCAAGGGCAAATCAGCCGAATTAATTGTAATTCCTGGCGTATGAAAGGTGCTGCCCAGCTGGCTTTCATTGAATCCTAATCTCTTAAGTCGCTTCTGGTAGGCCACATAATAGGATTTAATTAAGGGAGTATTGGGATTGTTACCGGGATCAGCGAAGGCGAATTTTGAGATATCATTTAAGATAATATCTGGCCTATTGTATTTTAAATCGAATTGTTCGAATGGATAAACATCATTCCCAATCCTGAAAGAAAGAACCTTGGCTGCGCCCTTCGTTGCAAAATAATATCCCTGTGGATTCGTAATCACATAATCGTTTCCGCCTTTCACAACAATATAGCTA
>JBBRJE010000420.1:0-2040 GCA_038219845.1 Bacteroidia bacterium | reverse complement strand
GTAAGGGAAGCTTTCGTTCCCCAGAAATCATATTTAGCTCCAATATCCATACCGCTCATGCCTTTAAATTCGCCCTGGGGTAATTTAGTAGGAGCCATATACATCCCCGAAACCTGGAATGTAAATGACTTGCTGAGCCGTCCTGCAATTTGTGTGCGTGCATTCCAGTTGAATGAAGAGGATTGTAAGGTGGCATCCACATTTGTTCCATTCACCTTGTTTTGAAACAGGTTAATATTACTGGTGATCTGAATGGCCTTTTTGATCGAATTTTTAATGATAATTTCAAGCCCGGTATTATCGCTCGTGCTGAAGTTTCTGAATGTAGTGGTCGCAATTCCCGTGAGTGTATCCAGGGTACGCAGCCTGGTGATCATATTGAGCGTATGTCTGTAAAATAAAGTGGCGCCTACTGATTGCTGTTTAATTGTTTTATAATAAGTGAATTCATAGGAATTAATACTTTCAGGCTTTAATTCTGGATTACCAATCCTATAGTTATAGATATCCTCATAATCCTTTATTGGCAGCAGGGACCTCACTTCTGGCCTGTTTACCCTGCGGCTGTAAGATACTTGGAAATCGTTGGTTTTCTTATGGGTATACTTCAGCAAGGCACTTGGATAGAGCCCGGGATACAGAAAATTAAAAGGGGTATTCGTAATCAGAGATTTGCCCGATAAGTAAGCCAATTCCCCACGCAGTCCTGCCTGGTAAGAAAGCGTTTTTATTGTTCCTGAATATTGTACATAGCCGGCATGAATATGTTCTTCATAATTATAATGCTGGGTGAAGACTGGATCAGGATCGTATTTTCCTTCAGAAGAATTAAAAATAAAAGCGTCAAAATTACTGTTGATAAAGCGATTTATACTTTTAATCCCAGTTTCCAATTTCCTGTTCTCTTTTATCGGGTAGCTAAAATCGGCCTGGGTGGTTGACACTTTATAATTCACAACAGTTGAATTATTCTGGTTAAGAAACAGATTACCTAATGTATTATCATAAATATTTTTTTCATAATTAAGGTAGGTAGAATTATCATTTCTGTCGGAAATACTGAGGGTAGATGATGCAGTAAGTTCTTGTTTCTTTTTGAAGATATGTTTAAAATCCATGGAATAATCAGAACTGATATTTTTCTCTTTAGAATGGGTATTTCGATAAGTTTTCGAAAAGGTGTGCCCGGAAGCGTCTTTAAAAATATAATCGAACATGCCATCCCCATTTTCATTTCTAACGTTAAGAATAGCAGAAACACCAAGGGTTGTAGCGTTATTAAGATACCAGTCGGTGCCAATTTTTGCTATATGCGAAAATGAATTATTGATGCTGCTGCTGATATTATTATTAAAATAAGCCGTATCCTTCCCGTTCACGCGGTAAGCATTTCTTCTTTCGCTATGCCCTTCCCCATAACGTGCTTCACTGCGGTAATTATAATTAGCGTATAAATTTACCCGATTGATCCTATAGTTCATACCAAATGAAGCATTGTATTTGTCATGTGTTCCAATACCCAGTGCTGCATTCACATTAAAGCCTTTCATCTTATCTTTTTTGGTGATGATATTAATGATGCCCGCCATGCCATCCGCGTCATATTTTGCACCTGGGTTGGTTATTATTTCAATCCTGTCGATGCTGCCTGCAGGAAGCTGTTGTAGGATCGCTGCCCTGCTGCTACCGGTTATTCCGGAAGGCTTGCCATCAATTAAAACGGTCACATTGGCATTGCCTCTTAAGCTTACATTACCATCTATATCCACGGTAACACCGGGAACATTCTGTAATACTTCAGTCGCAGTTCCACCGGTGTTAATAATACTTTTTTCTACATCGATCACACGCTTGTCGATAGTATTAAGCAAGGCTTGCTTGTCGGCACTCACTTCCACTTCATGGATCTGTTTGGATGATGAAAGAATTTTTATATCCCCAAGGTTTGTTTCAGCCCTCCCTGGAAATAACATCAGCGGCCTGCTGAAATATTTTTTATAGCCCACCGATGTGATCACCAATAAAAATCGCCCCATTGGC
>JBBRJE010000419.1:0-2045 GCA_038219845.1 Bacteroidia bacterium | reverse complement strand
CTGAAATTAAGCGGATACCTTGCGGAAAAGCTGAATTATGAATACCATTATTTAAGCAATCTGTTTTCAGAAGTGGAAGGCACAACTATTGAGAAGTATTTTATTCTGTTGAAGATAGAAAAGGTAAAAGAACTGATTGACTACCGTCAGCATAGCTTAAATGAAATATCACATAAATTAGGATATAGCAGTCCCGCACATCTAACGAATCAATTTAAAAGTATTACGGGGATCACCCCTACACATTATAAGGCGCTGAACGATGTTCACCGAAAGCCGATAGATGAATTATAAATTTTAAAAACCAAAAACATGAAAAACCAGAAAAAATTATTAATGGCTGCAACACTCTTGTTGTCCATCACATTTAGTCCTGTTGTAGAGGCGAAGAGCACAGAGAACGTTAATCCTGTTTCGGAAGTAGAGGCGGCATACTTCGGTTTGAAGGACGCGTTAACGAAAGATGATGCATCAACAGCAAGTGAGAAAGCAAAAGAGCTTTTCAAAGCAATTGATAAAGTGAAGATGGACAAAATGTCGGCTGCGGAGCACACCGTATGGATGAAGCTTCAGCAAAAACTATCTTATGATGCTGAACATATAAAAGGAACCACTGAATTGGAACATCAACGTGAACACTTTGTGGCACTTTCAAAAAATATGTACGAGCTTATTAAGGTGTTTAAATCTGACCAGCCTGTCTATTACCAGCACTGCCCTATGGCCAATGAAGGGAAGGGCGCTGATTGGCTTAGTACGGAAGAAAAGATAAATAACCCTTATATGGGCAAATCAATGCCGACTTGCGGGAAAACCATCGAAACAATAAAAAAATAATTTTTAATATACTGCGATCTTTAAATAATGCAATTTTATGTCCCAATTATGTAAGTCATTAAAGGCAGCGAGTATAGATCTTTGTGCATACAAATTTCTAAACGATGACACATACATATAAAATATCAGGAATGACTTGTTCCTCTTGCGAAGCAAAAGTGAAGAGTAGTTTATTAAAGATGCCGGATGTCCTGTCGGCAGATGTTTCAAAAGATACCGGAACAGCTACGATCTCAATGGAAAAACATATTCCGTTGGTGGCTCTTCAGGAAGCAATAGGAGGTATTGATGGTAAATACAAGATCGAAGCGGAGAGCCATAGCGAAATGGTAGAGCAGACAAAAGGATGGTTTGAAACCTATAAACCCATCCTTATTATTTTCTCTTATATAACATTGGTCAGCCTTTTGGTCCAGGTAAATAGTGGCAGTTTTAATGGAATGATATGGATGCAGGATTTCATGGCCGGTTTCTTCCTTGTTTTTTCGTTCTTTAAAATGCTGAATTTATCCGGCTTCGCTGAAAGCTACGCGATGTATGACCTGGTAGCAATGAAATTTAAAGCCTGGGGATATATTTATGTGGTGCTTGAATTCGCTATTGGGTTAGCATACCTTGTAAATTACGAACCTTTTATTACCAATATTGTTACTCTTGCAGTAATGACAGTTAGCATATTGGGTGTTTTGAGAAGTGTTTTGAAAAAGCAAAAGATTCAGTGTGCATGTTTAGGTGCAGTTTTTAATTTACCTATGAGCACGGTTACGATAATAGAAGATCTTTTAATGATTGTTATGAGCGGGGTTATGATTATTAAATTACTGGTTTAGTCTGACAAGTACCAATCGAATATTGTGCTGTATGGAAATAATCGCAATATTATCATACAATGGCTGCGAGAAATTTTATCTCCAAAATGAAAAAAAGAATCATCGTAATACTTATACTGTTTTCATCTTCTTTTATAGATGCGCAGCATGATATGAAGAATATGTCTGGCGTGGATAGTACCAAACAGGAAAATAAAGTAAAACCTGTAATCTACACGTGTGTGATGCATCCTGAAATCCAATCCGGTAAGCCTGGTAACTGTCCTAAGTGCGGTATGAAATTGATCAAGCAAGAGGTTAAAGCCTCTCCAGCCAAACCTGCTGTTGAAATCAAAAAAGAAAAGGGAAAAGGCAAAACCGAGAGCAGGAAAAGTTCCG
>JBBRJE010000418.1:0-2103 GCA_038219845.1 Bacteroidia bacterium | reverse complement strand
GTTATAATGTAATTTCGCAGCGCTGTTCCTTCACCGTGATGGAACAGGATTTAGTTTTTATAAGGCACCAAAATTGTATGGATATTTACAGAACCATCGTGAGCAGCGCAATCTTTGTGGTGCTTATCATAGCGCTCGACTTATATAGCTGGCAAGCGATCAAAACAATTATCGACAACCCGCAGTATTTGCGTATTGCACGCCGTGTTCATTTCGGAATAACTGTGATGGTGGTGATTGGATTGCTTGCCTTTATTTTCATTCCTCAGCTCTCAAGGTTTAAAGCTTTTAAAACATATTTCTATGCCATTACGGTTGGAATATATCTCAGCAAGCTTCTCGTGGTTTTCTTTTTAGTAATAGACGATTTCATCCGTTTATTCCGTTGGATATTTCAGAAACTTTTTTACAGCGCTTCCATCACCGATGTGGAGGGCGGGGAAGACTTGGGCCGCCTGAAATTTTTATCGCAACTCGGATTGCTCTTAGGCGGTGGCATTTTTGCCATGTTAACCAAGGGCATGATCAAAGGGGTATATGATTACCAGGTACATCTAACCAGCCTTAAATTAAAAAATTTACCCGAGGCATTCCGTGGCTTGAAAATTTTGCAGATCAGCGATATTCATAGCGGCAGCTGGGATAATGAAAAGAAAGTGCAGGCCGGCATAGATATGATCATGCAGCAAAAGGCAGATATCATATTCTTTACCGGCGATCTGGTTAACAATATGGCTTCCGAAGTGGAGCCCTGGATGCCTTTCCTGGCGCAGGTTAAAGCACCGATGGGTGTTTTTAGCATACTTGGTAATCATGATTATGGAGATTACCATTCCTGGGATTCACCTCAGGATAAAATAAATAACCTGGAACAGTTAAAGCTGGCCCATAAAAATCTGGGATGGAAATTAATGTTGAATGAACATATCTACCTGGAAAGAGGAAAGGACAAGATTGGCCTTGTGGGCGTTGAAAACTGGGGCCGGGGCAAGCGTTGGCCCAAATATGGAAAACTTGACGAAGCCATGCAAGGGATGGAGAACGTGCCGGTGAAAATCTTATTGTCCCACGATCCATCCCATTGGGAGGCGGAGGTTACTGCTAAATATAAAGATATCGATCTGATGCTCGCCGGGCATACGCATGGCATGCAATTTGGCGTGGAATGGGGAAATTTCAGGTGGAGTCCGAGCCGCTGGGCTTATAAACAGTGGGCCGACTTATACCAGGAAAATGAACAGTATTTGTATGTCAACCGCGGATTTGGATTTCTGGGCTATCCGGGCAGGGTGGGCATCTTGCCAGAGATCACTGTGATTGAATTGGTATAAGATGGATGATATGGGTTGCGGGGGTAATTCGAAGGGAACACCATTCATCTCAGGCCCCAATTTTTTAGGAACCCCGGTATTCATTTATCGGTTTTTTCAGCTCATTTTTTTCATGAAAAACTTCTTTAATAAAATAAAAAAGGAAAACCATTGAAATGAAAATGGTGATATACAATGCTGCATGCAATGTTTTTTGAGCGGTGACATGGCTGGCTTTCATAAATAACGAAAATTGATTTGTTGTAAATATTCTTCAACGTATAAAAGGTAAATGGAAAAATACAAATCAGGACAAAAAAAAGGGATTCCCCCATTTCAGGATTTAAAGGAAGGGATTCATTTTTATTTTGAAGGGGGTTTTATGGTGTTCACCGAAGCGTATCATTTGCTTCGCGGCCATTGCTGTGAAAGCGGTTGCAGGCATTGCCCATATAAAAAGCGGGAGTGATAAAATTTATGATTGCATTTGCTCTTTGAAGCGCGATCAGGAATATGGATCCTTTGAAGGTTGTACCGGCTTAAGAATGAACTTTTCAATAATTTTTGGAAAATATTCCTGTTCCAGCTGATGTATTCTTTCTCCAATGGAGGATGCGGTATCACCTGGCTCAACCGTTGTTTTTGCCTGGAAGAGAATCTTTCCTTCATCATATCGCTCATTCACCAAATGTATCGAGATCCCGGTTTCCTTATCCTTATTGGAGATTACGGCCTCATGCACTTTATTGCCGTACATTCCTTTGCCGCCATACGAAGGCAATAATGCAGGATG
>JBBRJE010000417.1:0-2118 GCA_038219845.1 Bacteroidia bacterium | reverse complement strand
GTCTACCTCGATCACTTTATCATAGCTTTCATTTGCTTTCTCATATTGGTCGGTACGGAAATAAATAACGCCTAAATTAAGGTACGCATTTTTCTTTATTTTCTGATCCGGGTTCAGCCCCAAACCTTTATTAATATCTTCAATTCCTTTCTCATATTCACCAAGGGCTGCATACGCTGCACCCCTGTTAATATAGGTTTCGGCCGATCCTGCTTTGTATGCCAGCGAGCTGGTATAATCTTCAATGGCCTCTTTGTATTTGTTATTATCAAAATACAATTTCCCCCGGCTGTTAAAAGTGGTGCCCCGGTCGGTGCTTAAGGTAAGCGCGGAGGTGAGGTCGGCCATGGCAAAGTCAAACTGCTTATTATCTCTGTAATAGCGCGCCCTGTTTTGCCATGGTGTCGCCGCTTTGGGATAGTATTCAAGCACATGGGTCCATAAGGTGCCCCCGTTTTTCCATATGCCAATCTGGTTCCAGCTCAGATAAGCAAATGCGATAATGTAGATGCCCGCCGCGCTATAAGCCAGCGGGAGCCGTGCCGGAGCATTCATTCTCAGGTAATCAATTCCGTAAATTACCATAAAAATCAAACCCAGGTAAGGGATATACGTGAAGCGGTCAGCAAATAAGGCCTGGCCTGCTCCCACGATCTGCAATAAGAACATCACATTCACAGTAGAGATGCCCAGGCCCACAAGGAGCCAGTTCCATTTTTTACGCCAGGCAATGAAGCCAAGAACAGCAAGAGCAATAATGCCTAAAGGCGCGAAATAGAAGTCGGTGCTGAGCTGCGAATCATAAGGATACAAAGGCGACATACGGTAAGGCGCCACGAATTTAACCAGGTATAAAAGGAAAGAATAAAAGCCTACCAGTACCCGGTCTACAATGGAATAAGCAGGCATCACCTGCAACGATTTTTGTTCCGCAAGAAAATAAATTCCAGCCAGTCCAAAGGCGATAGAGAAAAGAAAATAAGGCAGCTTATTCAGGAGAATTTTCCAGCTCAATTTCTTGTCAAGGTAAAAGTCGATCATCAACATCGTTAAGGGTAAGGATACAGCCTGTATTTTACTGAAAAGGGAAAGCACAAATAGGAATGCAATAGCAACGGTATAAGTTAAACGGGGCTTCTCAAATGTTTTGTTTCGGATATAAAGAAAAAGTGCCGAGAGGTAAAACACACCGAACAAAACATCCTTTCGTTCGGTAACCCAGGCTACCGATTCCACACGCATAGGATGAAAGCCGAAAAGCATGGCACCAATCAGTGCGGCCATGGCAGAGAAGCCTAGAGCGATAAATATCCGGTAAACAAAGAATACACAAATAAGGTGTAGTAATAAATTATCCAGATGATAAAGGAAGGGCTTGAAGCCTACAAAATGATGTTCAATGGCGAACGTGAGAATTGGAAGCGGATTATAATTTCCGATAACTGGGTCGGTGAAGATATGCTTGATATAATAGCCATTTAATAAGGCAATATTGGGGTTTTCCAGCAGGTTAGGCTCATCATCCCAGTTCACAAATCCATTGCCCAATGAGCCGCTGAATACAAGAGCAGTAAGCCCCAGCGCCAGGAAGAGATAGATCAAATGGGTCTTATTATTCCAGAAGCCTGTAGCTTTCTTTTGTGTTTTTACCGCTCCGGTTTTTTGAATATTTTTAATTTTCTGGGTGGGTTTGTTTTTCATTATTCCTTTGCTAAGAAATTGACAAGAGCAATAATAGTAAATTTGAATTGAAATTTTTGAAGTGGATTACCATTCCTTGAATTTATACTAATCTAAACTTTGCCGGCAAGGTATTTTTTTTTGCCCCATCCATTAATTATATCCTTGCGAGCCATTGGTTGAAAACAGAAAGGCGACGCTCAGGATAATTTATCAATCTTCCGCTTCACTTTACGCTGTCTTTAGCCATGAGGGCCACTTTCCCTTTACCTGCAGCGATAATCAGATTCCCATTTCTTGCCTTGCGTATGACATGGAAATTTTTTTCATCTGAAAATGGGAACCAGCTATGCCCGTTATTAAAGCTGATATCCATCCCGCCGGGGCCCAATGCTACCAATGTTTTCCGACCGGTAAACTCCACACATTCGCGGTAAC
>JBBRJE010000416.1:0-2142 GCA_038219845.1 Bacteroidia bacterium | reverse complement strand
GATACTACAAGCTAAATTTCAATGCCCCTTGTGAAGCCTTTACCGCCCGGCATATGGCAGAGCTTCAGCGTATTTATGCTTTGAAAGAATACTATAATCAAAAGGCAGGAAAAGAATTGATGCATCATGCGATTGAATTATGTAAGGCTTCAGGTTACGATTATTTATGGCTTGGGGTATGGAAGGAAAACCACCGCGCTTTAAAGTTTTATTATGCCTGGGGCTTTGAAACTATTGGGGAGCGAAGCTTTAAGGTGGGGAGTAAGGATTATGAAGATTATTATCTGAGAAAAAAGTTACTATAGGTTTATTTTGCCATGCTTTATATTCTGGATTATTATAATTTCCAGTGGAGTTTGCGGACTGCTAATTTGCTGTGCATTTGTAAAAGCAAAAAGAAAAATGAAGAGGATCAGTAATAATTTTTTCATACGGAGATGATTGTATTATCAGGTCAACTTATTCTGTTCTTCGGCTAAACAGGATCAAAAAGTAAATGAATCCTGCCAAAGGTGTGAGGAGCAGGCTTAGAATAAACCAGGTCCAGAACACTTTTCTTGTTTCACCTGCGCTCTTGAGAGATACCAGTATAGCCATAAAAAAAGCCAATGCGATATACGTGATTATATCCCTGAAAGTGAGTACCAGCACGGTGCCAAAAAAAGTGCTGGTGCATCCGGGGAGGAGCATCGCCAGTGGTAAAAAATAATTGATTCGTCGCAGCTTCAATGGCATCACATCTTAAATTTAATTTCCGCCACCAGCTCCTGGAATTTTTTTTCTTTTTTTATCTCAGGGTTCCAGCAAAGGTCTAAATCCATAAGGTCGATGGTTTCTGTGATCGTTGATCCTTCCTTATTTCCTTCATTGGCCAAAATAAAAACTGTATCAGAAATAGCCATCGCATTTTCAATATCATGGCTCACGATGATCAGGGTATTAAGCTCATCCAGCTCGGAAATGCTTACCAGAAGCTCCAATACCTTGTCTTTAATCACCGGGTCGAGGCCTGAAAAAGGTTCGTCAAGCAAAATAAATTTATTGCCAGTGAGAATTTGCTGTATGATGCTTACCCGCTGCCTTTGACCTCCCGAGAGCTGCATCGGGTATTTTTTCAAATGTTCCTGCAGGCCGAATTTTTTTGCATAATTATTTATCAGCTCCGTCTTCTCTTTTTCGGTGTACTTCATCAGCGCCCCACGTAATCCAAGTTGCAGGTTAGTTAAGATGCTGCGGTGATTGAATAAGATATAATTCTGTGGTACAATCCCTACTTCGCCGGGTTCTACAGGATGTAAATCTATCCCGATCCTCACGGTGCCCGAATTGGGTTTAAGCAAGCCCGAAAGTATTTTAAATAATTGCGTCTTCCCGATGCCGCTGCGCCCGATAAGCGACACCACCTGACCTTGCTTTAAATCGGGCCTGGTGATATTATGAATTTCGAAATGCACATCCCTGAGCACGGGCCGGTCGTAGGCCAGGTACACATTCTCAACTTTTAAAATTACTTCTTCTTTTTTAAACATCTATTTTCTTACTTGTAATTTAGTGTATGGGAAAAACCAGATGCGTAAATTTTTAAGCAAATAATCGAAGCATACGCCGATGGTTAAAATAATAATCAATATGGCGAACACCGTTCCCAGGTCAATGTATTTGTTTGATTTAATGAGCATCGTTCCCAGCCCGCCTTCCGACATATTCAATCCTTCTACCATGGTGATCATCATCCAGGCGATAGCGAAATTTTGCCGCATCACCTCAAAAACAGCGTCCAGCCTGCCTATGATCACTACCTCCAGCAATGTTTGCCAGTTATTCATTCGTAAAGTTTTACCTAATTCATATTCCTGCTCATTGATGCCGTCGATGATAGAAAGAAAAGAGGTAACAAAAAAGGGAACAATGCCGAAGATCAGCAAGCTAAGTTTCAAATCGTGACCATTGCTGGTGAGGAGTGTAAACAGGAATATCAAGCCGGTGAGTGTTAGGTAGCGGCATTTGATAATGAATTTTGCCAACGGGTTAAATATTGGAATCAGGGATAAATAACAGATAAGGAGGGCGATGATTATGGAATAAAACATGCCTTTAAGCGTTAATGTTAGGCTGATAAAAAGGTTATCATAAAAATCGTTA
>JBBRJE010000415.1:0-2150 GCA_038219845.1 Bacteroidia bacterium | reverse complement strand
GGCGTATCAGGCACATGCCATAGCTTTTTTGTACTGCTCCATGCTGCTCCTTCCAGATTCTTAATCCGTGCTAAGGATTCAGGGGTACTTTCAAAATAAATCGCAATCCGGCTTTACCCTTTATGCTTCAGTTTTTTTGCTGTCCATTTCATATATAAATTTTTAATACGGCAAAATTATTAAAAAAAATGACTTTTATGTCCGCCCCGCCTTATCTCTGTCATATCTTATGTTCATTTACAATAAAATCCTCCAAGCTCCGTTCCTTTTTTTCGCCTTTGTTATTTTACAAAATCACGCTTTTCATCGCTAAGCTTTTGAGTATTTTCGCACTATCAAAATGAAACATCCAAAATTAATTCTAAGCCTCTTCCTATTATTTATTTCCTATGGCCTGCTCCGGGGCCAAACCTTTACCATCAGCGGTTTTATCACTGATAAAAAAAGTAAGGAAACACTGATCGCTGTTCAGGTGGCGAATCTGAAGCAGAAGGTAGGAACCAATAGCAATGGCTTTGGCTTCTATACCCTCACCATGAAGAAAGACAGCGTGCAGCTGATTATTAGGTTATTGGGCTATACGCCCAAGGTCATTGATTTCTATCTCGATAAAAATATAAGCTATAATATCGAGCTCGAGGAAGCGGGCACGGAGCTGGGCCAAGTGGAGATTTCCGCAGCCCATCAAAATAATAAGGTGAGCAATGATACCCGGGTAAGCCGTATTGACATTCCTGTGGAACAGGTCAAAGAAATTCCGGCGCTCTTTGGTGAGAAGGATGTATTCAAAGTGATCCAGCTATTGCCCGGTGTACAGAAAGGCAGCGAAGGCAATAGCGGCTTGTATGTGCGCGGCGGGGGCCCCGACCAGAATCTTATTATCCTCGATGATGCCAATGTATATAATGCTTTCCACCTCTTCGGCTTCTTCTCGGTTTTCAATGGTGATGCTTTAAAGAGTATTGAATTAACCAAAGGTGGTTTTCCTGCACGCTATGGCGGACGACTTTCGAGCGTGCTTGACATGCGCCTGAAAGATGGTGACAAGCAAAAAATTCATGGTGAAGGTGGCGTGGGTATCATCTCGTCACGGCTAACACTAGAAGGGCCGATTAAGAAAGGTAAATCCTCGTTCCTGATTTCCGGTCGGCGCACCTATATCGATTTATTAATTCAGCCATTCTTACCGAAAGATTCTAAAGGCGGATATTATTTTTATGATATGAATGCCAAGCTCAATTATACTTTTAATGATAAAGACCGTTTGTTCCTTAGTGGCTATTTCGGTAAGGATGTATTCTATGCAAAATTAATCAGCTCATCCACCTCCAGCCTCAATGCCAGCATCGCCTGGGGTAATAAAACATCTACGCTGCGATGGAATCATGTATTCGGCCCCAAGGTATTCAGCAATTTATCCGCGATATACAGCCTCTATAATTTTGATGTGGTGGCCACCGAAAAAGATGGAAAGGATGTATACACTTTGAAGCTTTTATCAGGCATCAATGATGAATCACTGAAATATGATTTTGAGATCATCCCCAATCCGAGGCATCATATACGCACGGGCTTGGTAACCACCTATCATATTTTTACGCCACAGGCGGTGACACTTAAAGATGCGAATACCAGTCAGAAAAGCATAAAAAAATATTATGCGCTGGAAAGTGCATTCTATGCAGAGGATGATTATGAGCTGAATGATAAAATTAAAATGAATGGTGGCATACGTCTGTCTTCTTATATTATCGATAAAGAGAATTTTTTCAAACCTGAACCACGTTTAAATTTAAGGTATCTTATCAAAAAGGACCTCTCCATTAAGGCAGGCTATTCCATCATGAATCAATATCTTCATTTGCTTTCAAACACAGGTGCAGGGCTGCCTACCGACCTCTGGGTACCTGCAACTACCAGGGTGAAGCCGCAAACATCGCAACAAATTGCAGGCGGTATTTTTAAGGACCTGGAATATAAAAAGGAAGACTATGCGATTTCATTGGAAGGGTATTATAAATTATCCAGGAATGTGATCGCTTATAAAGAAGGCGCCAGCTTCGTTGATGTATTGGATGATCCTTTCAATGGCAGCAGCGGCAATCAGAAAACCTGGGAAAGCCAGGTCACTTCAGGCAAGGCTACAAGCT
>JBBRJE010000414.1:0-2163 GCA_038219845.1 Bacteroidia bacterium | reverse complement strand
CCCCATGCAGTTTCTAATGCATGAAGAACCATGTCAACACCACCCTGAAGAGAAATATTAAAGCGAGTCATATTGGGATCAGTAATTGGTAGAACACCCTCCTTCCTTTTCTTTAAAAAGAAGGGCACTACTGAACCATTTGATCCCATAACGTTGCCATAACGAACCACAGAAAATTTAATATCCTTATGTCCTCTTATATTGTTCGCAGCAATAAACAGCTTGTCAGAAGTAAGCTTCGTAGCCCCATATAAATTAATAGGGGCACACGCTTTATCAGTTGATAAGGCAACCACTTTAGTTACACCCGTTTCCAAGGCTGCTTTAATTACATTCTCGGCTCCTCCCACATTTGTTTTTACGCACTCGTCAGGATTGTATTCTGCAATATGAACATGTTTCATTGCGGCAGCATGGATGACGTAATCAATGCCTGAAAAAGCTCTCTTTAATCGTTCTGCATCTCTTACATCACCAATAAAATACCGTATGGAAGGATAGGTTTTAACATCATATTCCTGCACCATTTGAAATTGTTTCTGCTCATCCCTTGAATAGATCACTAGCCTTTTAACATCAGGCCACTTGTGAAGTATAGTTTTCGTCAATTCTTTACCTAAAGAACCCGTACCGCCGGTTATTAAAATTGATTTACCAGATAACATTTTATGATTTGCTATTTATTAATTGAATATTGGAAGCAAAAATTTTATTATTCATGCAAAAATCCTCGAAAGCAGAGGATGGTTTTTTCACTTCCATTTTTGGAATGTTCGCACCAAAAAGGGAAGATGTATATTCAAACTCGAGTACCAGCCGATGCCCGGAAACGAGTGGTGTTCCTTTATGCCAGCATTTAGTATCCCCTGCAAAAACAGTTCCTGCCTCAGCACATAATATTTTAAATTCCTCCTGCTTATAATACGGTTTCATATCTGCATCGCTTATTCTTGCATATCCCCGCCTTAAAAGTTCTGCAGGCTTATGGCCCGGCTTATGAGATCCCTCAATATAACGATGCGGGCCATTCTCCTCCGTTACATCATTAAGGTAGAAAAATATTTTTAACCATTTGATCCTATCCATATCAAAATGATATAATTGGGCTGCCTCTGAAGATGCTTCTTTATTTAACGCTGTGCTCCACCACATGGCCGGAAAATCAAAAATGGGTTCACATTCTAAATAATTCCGTGCAATATTCAATAAGACAGGATCCATCATAAGTGATTGAATATCCCGGTTATTAACCAAATCATTATTATCAAAACGATAAATTTCCGCTATTGGATTTTCAGGATCATAGATTATGCTTTTGTCGTATTTAGGCGGAATCTTTGCACCTGTTTGTAAAGCATAATGATATAACCTTTGAACAATATCCTTCGGTAATTTTTTCTCAAACTTCACATATCCATTTCCATTCAGTTCATTATTTATCTCTTTAAAATCATCTTTATTATATGAGCCTGAAATCCCTTCTAATTTATCTGTTATTTTTTTTGCAGGATTGACTGACTTTACTTTCTGCTGAATTCTGTCATTTATTTCACCACCTGTTGAACAATACAAATTGATCAATGACATATGCGCCTTGTGCGAAGTATTTCCTTCTTTCAGAAAATTATTATACCCATCATATAATGCTTCTATTTGCTTCCGGAGGCGTATTTTATGCTTTATACTTTTAGGGAGTAATCGGTTAATGATAGATTTAAGATTCATTATTTTAATTGAATTATGAAAATATTTTATTACCCAAATGATAATCCATGTTGAATACACCACCCGGATGTAAAGGATCATATCCTAATTCATTTTTATTTTTGTCTGATACAAAATTCAGATGGAACAAGCCATCAATACAATCATAGTGATAATTCTCAGAAGCCAAATCTCCCTTTTTCCCGATCCATAAATAAAGGGGGAAAAATCCTGCCCTGAATGTATTCCTGGCAATTATTAATTCGAATTCCAATTCCGATCCACTGTTTAAAGATGTTTCTGAAAGGGGGGTTAGTGGTGAGCTGGTAAGCGGATTATTGTCTGATCCCAGGATGGCAAAAGTAAAATACACGCTGGGTATGTCTTTTAAAACCATAATCCTGAACTTTAACCTCACTTCTTCCGTTGGATCAATTACTGTCATTCCATTATTCACGC
>JBBRJE010000413.1:0-2163 GCA_038219845.1 Bacteroidia bacterium | reverse complement strand
GTCAGGCTTTTTTCTACCCTGAAATTTTTATATAAATTAATGGTGAAGCCGGTAGGATCCCAAGTAAGGATATCCATATCACCGTCGTTATCGATATCATTGAAGGAAGGGATATTCGTGCTGGGGCAATAAATATTAATATCGTTATAGTCAAATAAGGTATCGGGTGGTGCAAAGGAAAGTGTGGTGCTGCTTGTATTTTTAAATTGCTGGATATAACCATTGGCTTCAATCATCAGGTCCATTTTGCCATCATTATTAAAATCATAGGAAAGGCAGAAATTACGACATTCAGGAAGCTTGATTTCAAATTGAGGGGCATAGGTATAGCTGATTGTATTTGCAACTCTATCATTGGTGAATGTATAAAATTTTGATGTACCCCTGTCGAAAACTACCAAATCATTGGTGCCATCCAGGTTTAGGTCGATAGGTGAAAATTGTGGTTGCTCAAAGCCGCCGGTGAAGGGATTTTTTAAATTTGCTAAGGTGACTCCCTGCCTGAAATCTATTTTATTGCTATAGGTATAGCGGATATTTTGTGATCGCAGCAGGGTAGGGAAAATAAAAATAACGAGAAAAGAAAACAGGATGAATAGATTTTTCATGGTACGGCAGTGAAATGGAAAATGTTCCGTAAAGCTAAACAATTTAAATTAAAAAGGTTGCAGATTACCTGGTAATATTTAAATCATCATTCCAATCAGGTTATCTTCCTCCGACTCAATTTTTAGGTGCCCCGCTGTCTATCCAGCATTTTATTTTATTTCTATCGTTTAGCGACAGTACTCCGTTTTTAGGCATATCCTTAGTATATAGAACCCTTTGGCTTAGCGTACCATTATTAACGCGGATCAGCAATCCTTCATACGTCGTGAGATTACCATTGGCAGAGCCCGCCTCATGACAGCCGGAGCTGAGACAATTGGCATCGATGATGGGCTTGATCGAATGGGAATAGGTGGCGTCGAGGGTGGAGCAGTCGAGATTTTTATATTCATCTTTTTTACAGGCTGCCAGGTAAAAAAGCAAGGTTAGAGCCGGGACAAAAATTTTTATCTTTCCCAAAGTAAATTAGTTACTGGTTTGCAATTCAATTTCTTTTTCTTTTTTTCTTTCGCTCCATTTTAAAGTAACAGCTGTACCGCCTTTAACCGGTGTCATGGCAAGGCTATCGTAAGCTATAGCATAAAGATAATAATTGCCAGGCAGCAGGTTCATTATATGTACATGGTTGTCATCCATCTCTCCATGCACTTTGAGGTCATAATCGGTAGTTGGATCGGCGGGCTGCGTTTTCGCATCAAACTTTACATATAGCGTGGTGGTTCCAATAATAGGATTGCTTCCGTGAAATACAATAAGATGGAGTTCTGCCTTGCCACCAGTGCCATTTTTCTTGCAGGAGATAGCAAGAAATATTAGTGAGGAGAGGAGCAAAAAAAAGGAGTGTCGATGGTGCATATGCATTTTACTTAATATTTATTAGCAGGCATATCTTTATTTTTCATAATGAAAGATAAGATCGGATACAAAGTTAAATTAATCATTGAATAGAATGAAATTCTGATGTTAAAAAATCATATCCTGATATCAAGCCTGTTCTGGCTCTTTTAAAGTTTTTAATTTCAAAATTGTTTCCGCAGGATTTTCTGAAGAGAAAACTGTATTGCCCGCAACCAGGGCATCCACGCCTGCTTTTTGCAAGGCAGGTGCATTCTGAAGCGTAACGCCGCCATCCACCTCAATCATCGCTCCGGATTGTTTTTTTATAATCAGATGTTTTAATTCTTTACATTTATTAAAGGTATTCTCAATGAATTTTTGTCCACCGAAGCCGGGGTTGACGCTCATTATCAAAACAAGGTTAATATCTCCGATGATATCCGTAAGCAATTGTACGGGAGTATGGGGGTTGAGTGCGATGCCTGCCTTACACCCGCATTGCTTGATCATTTGTATTGTACGGTGTAAATGGGTGCAGGCTTCATAATGAACGGTGATTATTGCTGCGCCCAGCTTTGCAAAGTCAGCTATATATTTATCCGGATCAATAAGCATCAGATGCACATCCAGGGGTTTCTTCGCTGCTTTCTGAAGCGCGCCCATCACCGGCATACCAAAGGAAATATTGGGCACAAATACGCCATCCATAATATCAAC
>JBBRJE010000412.1:0-2231 GCA_038219845.1 Bacteroidia bacterium | reverse complement strand
TAACTAATCGAAATTGTGAGGGTAATAGAACATAGCTTATTCTATCTTTTGACTCGACATTTTACAATTAACTTAACACTAGCATTCTGAAAAAGCAGTTAAATGATTATTGAGCTTCTGACTCATCAAAAAACCCTTACAAGCTTATGTTTGTAAGGGTTTGAGAGGTTTTTAAGTAGTCCCAACAGGGATCGAACCTGTAACCCCCGGTTTAGAAAACCGGTGCTCTATCCGGTTGAGCTATGAGACCGTAAGGCCTGCAAAAATAATAAAAATTAATAAAGGTAGTTTAATACGAAGAGCCTGTGATATATTGATGTAATTCACTGATGGTTTCCTGCTGCGAAAGGATTGTTTCTTTCACCACATCCATGATGCTGATCAAGCCTACGATCTTTTCATCCTTCATCACCGGTAGGTAACGCAGGTTATTTTCTGTCATCAGCTCCATACACTTCTCTACCGTGTCATCCTCAGTGAGTAAAGGAAAATCGGTGGTCATGATATCGGATACCGGCGTCTCAGAGCTGCTCTTGCCCTTGAGCACGATCTTACGCGCATAATCACGTTCGGTAACAATCCCCAGGTATTTATTATTTTCAGAAACAACAAGGGACCCGATGTTCTTATCACTCATGATAAGCAAAGCATCGTGCACGCTGAGCTGCGGCGCTACATTTAATACATTATTACCTTTACGGTTCAGGATATGTGAAATTTTTTTCATTCAGGAAGTGGATTAGAATTTTAGAAATTAAGGCTACTTATACAAACATACAAATAAAAACTAAATAAATTAAATAAAACATCAGATCCTGATATAAAAGTTTCCCGGCAATGATTTGATGATACCGTTAAATTCCAGGTTCAATAATACCAGGGCCAGCTCACTATTTGGTAATGACAGGCTTTGTGTTAATTCATCAATATGCATTTTATCCCGCTCCGTTATCCTGTCAATGATTAATGTTTCCAAAGGACTGAGGTTGAGAAGCAGCAAAGGCTGCTTTCTTATTTTGGGTCCTTTGGTTTGCTCCCATCCCATCATATAAATCAGGTCGTCTGCGTTCTCTATCAACGATGCCTTATGCGATTTTATCAGCTTATTGCATCCTGCACTGAATTCATCGCTATTCCTTCCCGCCAGGGCAAATACATCCTTATTATAGCTGTTGGCGTATTCGGCTGTAATCAATGCGCCTCCCTTTAAAGCAGCTTCCACCACAATTATGGCATCACTCATGCCCGCAACGATACGGTTACGTTCCGGGAAATTTTCACGGTCGGGATTGGTATCGCTGGTATACTCGCTTAATACGCCACCCTGAAGTATCATCTTTGCGGCGATATGTTTATGCACCGAGGGATAAATTTTATCCAGCCCATGGGCTAATACGCCAATGGTGGGCAAATTATTTTTCAATGCGGCTTTGTGCGCTGCGATATCAATGCCGTAAGCGAGACCGCTCATCACCAATACATTAAAAGGGACCAGCGCTTCAATTAATTTATTGCAGAAATTCCTGCCATATTCCGTCGCTTGCCTGGTGCCAACAATTCCGATTATCTTCTCGTGATCAAGATTGGCGGAGCCCCGGTAATAGAAAATAAAAGGAGCGTCGCTGAGCAATTTCAGGCGTCGGGGATAATTTTCTTCCGCGTAAAAATAAGTATCAATCTTATGGCGTTTAATGAATTCCAATTCTTCTGCAGCCTTTTCGAAATTTTTAAAAGAAAGGATTTTATCAGCGATGCTTTCGCCTACACCCGGAATTTTTAGCAGCCTGGCTCTCTTCTCTCTGAAAACCCCAATGGCGCTCCCACAATAGGATACTAAGTTACGGGCAATTATATTCCCTACCAGGGGAACCATCTTTAAGGCGATTCGTTTTATAATTTCCTCATCAGAAGTCTGTTTTTTCATTTACTGTTTTTATTAAATGCATTTATTTTTATTATTAATGTCCGTGCAATATAGAATAGCAAGCTAAATATCTTCCTCAGGGGTCGTGTTCCTTTTAAATTGGGATACGAAAATAATTCGATCCGGCATCCTTCCTTTTCTGTATTTTTCATTAGCAAAAATATCTTTAGTTTTGACTTTTTAAAAAAATATTTAAATGAGAAAATATTTATTCCTCTTTTTCTATATTATATGTCATTATTCCATTGCCCAGATCGCTTCAGTCAAGGGCAGGGTTATTGATGCGAATACGGGTCAGCCACTACAG
>JBBRJE010000411.1:0-2233 GCA_038219845.1 Bacteroidia bacterium | reverse complement strand
CAACGCATGCTACAGGCACGCCTACCGCCTTCCTTATTGCTTTCCTGCTTATTGTCACCTGGGGTGCCACAGGACCAATTTTCAATTTTTCTGACACCTGGCAGCTGGTGATAAATACCAGTACAACGATTATCACTTTTTTGATGGTTTTTCTTATCCAACAAGCACAGAATAAAGACACCGTAGCCATACAATTAAAATTAAATGAGCTCATTGCAGCAAGTCGCTTTACCAGCAACCGTCTAATAGATATAGAAGACCTCTCCGACGAGGAATTGCTTGAACTTAAAAAGTTTTATGCGAATCTGTCAAGGCTTTCAAAAAAGGAGGATGACATTTTCAAATCCCATTCATTGGATGAATCCCGCAAGAAACATTCAACTAAAATGGATGCGGGAAACGAAAAGGTTAAAAAATAAAGGTTGCCTAGAAATATGAGAATAATATAACAAATGATAGAACTTATATAACAGTTTTCTTGTAAAAGGGTCCATCTTTGTACGGAAAAGTTAGACCAAATACTAATATCAAATGAACATTTCCACAAGATTTAAAAAAGACCAGCACTCTCATACACAAGCACGGAGACAAAAATTTAATTTATTGCAGGAACGGATATAAATGGAAACAAATTACGCTTGGCTATATGTTTAAATTATAAGCGCATCAATACACCAGCGTTTTAGCTGTTTAAAAAAGGAAATCATTATTCTGAAATTATTCACCAAATAAACTCAAATTACAATGGACACCGAAAAAGAACTGAATTCTAAAATTTTAGAAATCACCATGAAAATCCGGGATAATTATCCGGAATTGTCGCGCTATCTGGAAGAGATGCCCGATACTATCCCCAGTAAAAATAACCCGGAAGTAGATTTAAAAAACCTCCAGGAATACTATAATTCGCTTACCTCATTATTGAAAAAGTATGCCGATACGCATGAAAAAAATCCTGAAGGAAGCAAGAATGAGGAAAATGATCATTTCAAATAAAAAAAAGGCCGTCTTTTAACCCGGCGTTAATCATTAAATTAAACAATTAAATACATAAATCAGGATGAACACAATTAAAAGAATCGGGATTTGGATGGATCATTCCATAGCCCATGTAACAGACATTTCAGTTGATGATAAAATCTCTGAAAATATCGAATCAGATTTCACACACCAGTCGAAATCTGAATCCCTCGGTCATAACGAGAATGTAATGCATAATAAAGAGCAGCATGAACAACATAGCTTTTATAAAAAGCTGGGGGAGCGGATCAGGGCATATGATGAGGTGCTGCTATTCGGACCTACGGACGCAAAAAACGAATTGGCCAATCTCCTGAAAGCCGACCATCATTTCGACAAGATAAAAATCGAAGTTAAAAGTTCAGATAAGATGTCAGAGGCCCACCAGCGCCAGTTTATCCAGGACCATTATACCGCTTCTCAGTCATAACCGGAGCTTAAAAAAAACAAATAGGATATAACTTTTTCTTAAAGTTATGTAACATTTTTATGATCATGGAGATGAACCTTTGTCACGTAATTCTTTCTTAATATTATACAAATTCCAATGAGTAATGCCTTAAATCTGTTGATTATTGATGATAATAGATTGATAATCGATTCCCTTACCAAATACCTTGTAGACCGTTATGGCAGCCGGATCAGTATTGCTTCTTTCGTTAATGCGGAAAGCTGCCTGCTCAAAATGGACGACAAGTCTCATGTGCTGATCCTGGATTATTTTTCCGGACCTGAGGATAAGGTAAAAAATGGTCTCGATATGTACCATACCATTAAGATGAAGAAGCCCGGGGCTAAAGCCACTGTCTTTTCTTCCTCAGGTGACGTGGCCAGCGCTATTGAAGAAATCAAGCATAAAGTGAATGACTATGTGATGAAAAGAATGCAGTATCTGCAAACCACCCTCCGTGTTTTCGAGGAAGGGTTCATTCACCCGGTTCGACAGAAAATAAGGGAGTTCACCATTAAGGATTATATGATGATGTTTTTCATTTCATTTCTGGCAATGGCCATAATTTATTTCGCATGTATAAAATTATTCAGCCAGCAATAACTTAATCAATTTATTGAAAAAATCTAGCGTATTCGCTATACCTAATTATTATATAATCATTAACCTAAAAAACCACCACATGAAGAAATTAACCCTTTCCCTCGCCTCTATTATAATTATGGCGATGGCATTTTTTGTAAGCTGTGATTCCAACAATTC
>JBBRJE010000410.1:0-2235 GCA_038219845.1 Bacteroidia bacterium | reverse complement strand
ACCGGAGTTTATATTGTAAAAGCCGGAGAAAAATTCCAGAAGTTCCTTAAGAAGTAATTTCGAAGTGCGGCGGTATTAAAATTTAGTGCATTTATTGAACTATATTAATCTATGCATAGGCATGGGTCTGCAAAGTGCCTTAAGCGCCAAGAGCTGGCTTTTCCAAGCATACATGCAATTATAATTCTCCTTGAACAATATTACACCCTCTCTTTTTTATATAAAGATAATCCCTTATCTTCGCGCTCTTTTAAAAATTATAAACCCCATAAAAATTATTCGTTAATTAATCATGGCAACCAAAATCAGACTTCAACGTTTCGGACGTAAAAACAAGGCGTATTTTCATATTGTGATCGCCGATTCCCATTCACCACGTGATGGTAAATTTATTGAGCGTATTGGAAATTACAATCCCAATACCAATCCTGCAACTATTAATATGGATTTCGAGCGTGCTCTTTATTGGTTAGGTACAGGTGCAATTCCGTCTGATACAGCCAATGCTATCTTATCTTATAAAGGTGTGTTATATAAAAATCACCTGCTTAAAGGAGTAAAGAAAAATGCTTTAACAGCAGAACAGGCGGAAGAGAAATTCAAAGCCTGGGAAGCCGAGAAGGAAGCAAAAGTAGAATCGAAAAAATCGAATATCGGTGAATCCAAAATTGCGAGCCGTAAAGCAAATATCGAAGCTGAAACTAAAGTGAATATTGCCCGTACAGAGAAATTTGCTGCACGACGTAAAGCGGAATTAGATGCCCTATCCAGCGCTGCAGATGAGGCCAAAGCCGCCAAAGAAGCAGAAATGAAAGCGAAAACAGAATCCGAAAATACTACAGAAGATAATATCGCACCGGTAAATGAAACCGAAGACAAGACGTCTTCAGATGAAACAACACCTGTAGCTGAATAAATTACAATAACCATTTTAATAGCCATTCAATTTAATTTGGATGGCTTTTTTTATATCTGCTATCTGCTGAGATCATTTATCTTTGCGATCCAACCTATGGAATTAATTGCACATATACCTTCCCCTGAATATAAACGCATAGTAATTATTGGTGCCGGATTTGGAGGTTTAAAGCTTGCTCAGAAATTAAAGAACAGTAAGTACCAGCTGGTGCTGATTGATAAAAATAATTATCACCAGTTTCAGCCCTTGTTTTACCAGGTAGCTACTTCAGGGCTCGAGCCGAGTTCCATTTGTTTTCCATTAAGGAAAGTATTCCAGAAATCAAAAAATATATTTATCCGTATGGCAGAAGTTTTGGAGATCCATCCCGTAAGGAATACAGTGGATACTACAATCGGATCAATACCTTTTGATTACCTTGTGATCGCCACAGGCTGTGATAATAATTTTTTTGGCAATACCAATATAATCAAGCATGCCCTGGGGATGAAGAGTGTGAGCGAGGCCCTGGCACTGCGGAATCATATCCTTCAAAACTTTGAAAATCGAACTAACGATGATGAGGATAATGAGAAATACCTCAATATCGTAATTGTTGGCGGAGGACCTACTGGAGTGGAAATTGCCGGAACCCTCGCCGAGATGCGTAACCATATCCTTCCAAAAGATTATCCGGAAGTGGATTTCAGCAAATTACGCATCATCGTGATTGACAGTGGCGACCGCTTACTTGCGGCATTCAGCGAAAAATCGTCGGGTAAAGCGAAAGCCTATCTTGAGAAAACAGGTGTGAATATTAAGCTTGGTAATTTGGTGAAGGATTTTGATGGAGAGACAGTAATTCTAAATGATGGCTCTATGATCCATACGAATACTGTGATTTGGGCCGCAGGGATTATTGGAAATAAGATTTCAGGTCTTGCAGAAGAAGCTGCTGTTCGTGGAAACCGTTATCATGTGAATGAATTTAATTTGATAGAAGGCTATAATAATATTTTTGCTATAGGTGATATATGCTTCCAGATAGACAAAGATTATCCTGCCGGTCATCCTCAGGTGGCGCAGGTAGCCATTCAACAAGCAAAAAATGTGGCGAAGAACCTGCTAAAGTTAGCTTCAAATAAACCTGTGCTTCCGTTTGTTTATATTGATTTTGGGAGTATGGCTACCGTAGGCCGAAATAAAGCTTTGGTTGAAGTGGGCTTTGTTAAAGTATATGGTATCACGGCCTGGTTCATCTGGATGTTTGTGCACCTGATGGCGCTCGTAGGCGTGAAAAATAAAATTTTATTATTTATAAACTGGTTATGGAATTA
>JBBRJE010000409.1:0-2329 GCA_038219845.1 Bacteroidia bacterium | reverse complement strand
GAGCAAAATTAAGATAAATCGCGGGAATTATTTTTGAAGGTTTGGAGGTGGGGAGTGGCGAGGTTGGAGGTATTTCGGAATTTGATGGTGCTGATGTAAATCCATTTTGATAGTTCCCCGCCTGGTAAGTTCATTGATAAAACGAATGTAAGCGATAAAAGAGCCGAAGGCTCGGTTCATTTTGTAACCATGGACTTCAGTCCGTGGATAAAGATGCAATTCGTTACTTTACCAGGTCATTAATATTATGGATATGCCTGTTGACGATGGCCTCATTGCGAAACACTGCGCCATCGCCATCATAGCCCGGCCCGCTTGGATTCGCGAGGTTGGGGAATTTGGGGTGCAGGTGGTCCTGTGCCCGGTTTGCTCTTTCATCATAGGATGAAAATTTTCCTTTGGCCGCCGGAACAGTATCGGTATTTAACTGGGCGTAACCATAGGTAAAAAAGCAGAAAGCGATAAATGTAAAAATGATTTTCATGGCAGCAGAATATTGTTTAGTCAAAGATATGTATAATGTATAAACAAATTTCACGGGTGATGAAAATTTTACAATTAAAATATCGGTGGATTAATCCGGAAGAGAAAAAGTTATTCTGATAATGTCTTCCTGACTACCGGATGCGACTCACCATTTTATCACTTTATATTGCTCCCTTCGTTCACCGCTCGTTAATTCAAGAATATAAATGCCCGGCAATAGATAAGGTGTTTCAATTCTAAATAGTTCGTTGGTTATTTTGGCTGATGAAATAATTTTACCGTCAACGGAATATAAATAATATTCGAGGAATTCATTCTGGTCATTATTGATGAGCAGATAAGTATTAAAGGGGTTGGTCAAAAAAGGGTATATTTTAGGAGATCCGAATGGATTTATTCCAGAAGTTCCGGCTAGTATAATGGATACATTATCTTCTGTTATCTCACAGGGAGCAGAAAGCGATTTATTAATTAAGGTATAGGTTGTGCTGGCTTTTGGATGAACTGTTATTGAGAAGAGGGTATCAATTAATTTCCCATTCGCCCACCATTGATATTGATTAGGGTTCCGGTTGTTTTTTGTTTCAGCATATAATACTACCGAATCATTGGGCTTGATTATCAGGTCATCATTAATAATATTTACCGCTGCAAAACTGTCAATATTCAAAGTATCAAAATAAATAACCATGTTCCCATCTGAAGTTAAAGAGCAATTTACCCGGTATCTTCCACCTTCTTTGAAATCATAACGTATACTATCGCCTGTAAAATAAACTGTAGAGCCTGTTCCTGTTAATTTCAGAACTCCCCATCGGGTTATATATAACTGGTTTGCCAAACAGCCTTTCCTATTGATAGGTATGTTTTTAAATTGATAGGTATGACAATTAATTTTTGTATAAACCTGCGCTGATCGTAATATTGGCTTAACAAATATACTGTACTCCTGAGTGTGCGATCCTCCATGATCATCAACCACAGTCATGAAAAAAATATAAGGCAGGCAGCTCGCGTCATCCTCAATAGGAGTCCAGCAAATATTAGTCGAGGCATGTTTTGCTATTCCATTATTATCAGAAAAAGTTGCATCAGGGATTTTTTTATCCCAATAAATCCGTGTGGTATCACTTAAATCAGAATCATTTGTATTGATTGTAAAGCACAACTGCTGCCCAGGATAGATTATATAACTAAAAGGGCCGCTTATTTGGGGTGAAGAGTTAGCAAAGGAGGAGGAGCAAACCAGGATAAGAATAATAAAGCAAAGTTTTTTTAGAAGATTCATCTGATAAAATTAGGCATTTATACTGAATACCAAAAAAAATAAAAAGGTTGCATTAATTGTATTTGTATTCCGCCTACACATTATGCCTCACCTCAGACCATATGTTTAAAATTCCACTATCTTAATTTCCACACGCATATTCGCCTGTTGCTGGTCGGGGTTGCGGGGGTTTGTAAATACCATCTGTGTGCTGCCATTCCCATGGGTATTGATGCGGGAATCATCGATACCATTTTCAACCAAATATTTCTTAACGGCTAGCGCCCGGTGCTCTGAGAGTTGCTGGTCCCATACTTTGGTAACTGTGGGATCAAAATTGGTATGCCCTTCAATAAGTATTTTTAGTGTAGGATTATCCTTCATCACATATAAGAGATTTTGCAATGCAGATAAAGAGCTGGGCCGTAAAATATCTTTGTTGGGGAAGAAATGGATATCTTTAACTGCGAAGCTTTTGTTCTTCTCGATTTTCCTGAGCTTGAAAATTTTAGGCCGTTGAAGCAAAGCAGCAAGGCTGTTTTGGGTGATTACCATGTTCTCGCTGAAGTAGCCGGG
>JBBRJE010000408.1:0-2351 GCA_038219845.1 Bacteroidia bacterium | reverse complement strand
ATAAGGCTGCAGGTAAGTAAGATTAATTTTGTATTTATTTTGTAATTGTAATTGCAATGAATCAATATAGTATTGTAATTCATCGGCGCGCAACATTTCATAATGGCCTTTGTACAATGATTCATCGCTTCGTTCAAATTTAAATTCGCTGATATCAAATACAATCTGTTCTTTTTCGAATTCCATCACCGTCATTGGATAGGCTGCATTCGTGCGCTGGTCGATCTGTTCATAGCTGGCGCCGTAATAAAGGTCGAACTTCACATAATTTTTATCTTCTGTCAGATAGAATTCCCCGCTCCGGGCGGTTACCACCTTAATATTACCCCGGTTATCGCGGTGGTCATAAATTAAAATATCATTCACCTTATTGCCTTCCTTCTCCTTCCCGCTGATACGAATCACTACTTCGGGTAGGCTGGTGGTGAATGCTTCATCTTTAAGCTCAAAAGTGGGCTTGGCGCTTCGTACATCATGCAGCAATGAATTGGCCTTAATGCTTGCGCTCGGCATTAGATAATTGGAGATCAGGAAAGCAATGCCGCACAATACAACCATCGCCAGAATCAGGGGTCGCATGGCGCGTATCAGGGAGATGCCTGCGCTCTTGGCTGCGACCAGTTCGAAATGCTCACCTAAATTACCAAAGGTCATGATGCTGGAAAGCAGCACTGCCAAAGGCAATGCCAGCGGTATCAGGGTCACCGACATATACATCATGAGCTGTGCGATGGTAAGGAAGGTTAATCCTTTGCCAACCATATCATCAATATACTTCCATAGAAATTGCATCACCAAAACAAAAAGGGATACAAAAAAGGTGACGATGAACGGACCAATAAATGATTTTAAGATTAATAAATTCAGTCGTTTCATACTACGGAGCGAATTTACTAATTATAAGCAACGAAAATTATATTTGCATCAGGATGAATACAAAATTTAACAGCCAGGAGCTGCTAATGATTCAGGATAAGATCTGGTTCGAACACAAGGCATCTGCTTCTGCAAAAACTGTGGCGCTTTTAGAGGAGCTAGGCAGCCTAATGAAAATTAATAGCAGGCTTATTTGCCTCGAACAGGAAGCAAGCATAAAAATTACCAAAGGTGAGAACCTGAAAGGATTCCCTTATTTCGTCCTGGATGCGCCTGGGCTTAAGGCTGCGCCCGACATTCTCTCCTTCCGCATAATTATCTGGTGGTGTAATTATATTACAGTGAACCTGATTTTGGGAGAAGAGCAATTGAATATATATAGGAAGAAGCTGATAGAAAATATAGGATTGATAAAATCCGGAGATTTTTATATGGGTATTGCAGAAAACTTATGGCAACATGAAGTATATGATGAAGCTTACTATATAGAAGGCAAAAGAGTATCCCCTGATTTAATAAATGAATTAAAAATTTTAAAAATAACGGCAGTGATCCCGCTGAACTCCAAAGAAATATTGAAGGAACTTATGGATACTGTAAGCGCGCTCAACGCCATATTAATTTAGGCGCCTATATTTTCCCTTAAAACATGTACCTGGCTTTCCCAAACCATCATATTCTCACTTTTTTCATGTGAGTCGGTGAAATCGGTAATCACCAGAGCAACGTCGTTGGTCATCTCATCTTTAATAATTTCTATTTCGAAATATTCTTCCGGAGCGCCATCGGCCCATTGAAATTTTACCAGCTTATTGGGAACCAATTTCAAAACGTGTGCTATTTGTTTTGTGCCTTCCCAGGTAAATTCAAAGCGTTGATTTTTGAGGGGATTCACCTCTTCTGCAAACCATTCAGATAATCCTTCCGGGGTGGATATATAATTATATAATAGTGCAGGGGATGCATGAATTCCAATTTCCAGTTTATACATTTCTCTTTTCGCTTCGGCCATAGTGTGATAGTTATTTTTATATTTGAAAACTTATTTTTATTTTTTGCAAAGTGATAAATTATTTTTTCTCCCGCAAATATTTTTATGCAATATACTCTATTCTGTTAATTGTACTGATTTTAATATATTTTGATTTTACAAGAGAAGAATTATTTTTTGCAATAAACGGGAATAATAATTTAATTCTCGATTATTTTTTCTACGGATGCACAGAGCTAGGTAATACCTGGACATTTCTTATCGTCCTGTCACTGTCTTTATTTATGCCGCGGCGATTTACTTTTATGCTTTTCACCGGGCTTTTAATTTCTTCTGCCCTGGCACAAGGCCTCAAGCATTTTGCCTTTCCCGATTCCGTGCGTCCCTTGGCTTATTTCAATGATGCTCATCAGGTTCACCATTTATCAATGTCGGATACGCTCTATAATCATAGTTTTCCTTCGGGGCACAGCGTATCAGTGTT
>JBBRJE010000407.1:0-2354 GCA_038219845.1 Bacteroidia bacterium | reverse complement strand
TGAATATATTTTGAAGTGGATTTTATCGCTCATCTTCAAAACGAACCTACATCTTTCGATAGGCCACTCCGTTTACAAGAATTAATTTCAGTCCTAGAAATTTTACGGTAGTATTTATATTGGTTGATAATACACATGCAGCATTATATTCATATTCCGTGATGGAACAATCATTATTGCTCATGAACGACGATATATAATCCGTGTTTTTATAGCAGCATTGTGCTGGAACGTATGAAACTAAGCCGCCAAATGATGAGTTATAGGATACTTTCATGCCTTTGGTATGAGGGTATAGTCCGTCATCCTGCCGCTCCCAGATTCCAGTCAAATTGGCCTGGGTGCATGGTACCGGAGTGGTATCACCCAATAATTCGACTGCCCCACAATGGCCTTTGGTTAAAGTAACCTTACCAGTCCATTTCTCGCCGCTATAGGCATCCGCGTGGTAAGGAAAAGTACCAGCTGTATCAAGAGGAATTAAAAGGTAATATTGAGAGGTAAAATTTGCACTATCACAATTTAAAGTCCACCTGGATCTTCCCAAGATACCACCGGTATCTATATTGTCGAGAATCACCCGGATAGGATAAGCAATATTAGCGGCCTGACTAAAAAAGAAAGCGCCTGAATAGATCAGGTTATCATGTCCTAGTAATATACTTAAACAATTGTTCTTGTCAGATTGAGTGTAACCCGCCCAGGTTTTTCCCTTATTATCTTTTGCAAAATAGTCGATACGTACTCCCACTTCGCTTGTATTCCTTGCAAAGCCATCTGGATTGGCAAGATCCTTAGAATCGTTACAATTAAAACTGTTCAGATTTTTATGAATATATTCTGTCCCGCTATTACCTGTTCCACTCTCTTTAAAAGTAACGGATATGGGTAATGAGACGGTGGTATCGGAACACCAGATATATACGGTTCCCATCTTAACCTCCTTTTTAGTACAATTAGAATTAGAAAAGATGAGCATTGTAATACATGCACTTATAACCTTAATGAAAATTATTTTGAAAGATTTCATACATCAGAAATTTGCTTATGCAATATTAGTATGTTTTTGAGAATTACAAAAGTGTTTTATTTATTTGAATTCAAAAGAAATTGTCGTTCGGGTTATTCAGAATTTGGGATGCTGGGCAGTCCGATATTAACCATTCTATAATTCAAAATAGTCTTTGGCCGGCCGCCTAAATATCGGAGTTTATACGGAGCGATTCAGCACATGTTCCAATTCCAGCAAATGATCATCAGTAAAATCAAGATGCGTAACGAATCTTACCAGATGTTTTCCGAAACCGGCACACAGCAAGCCTCTTTCAGCCATTCGCGATACAAAATCAGCAGACAGCATTTTATTCGCTAACTCAAAAATAACAATATTGGTTTCGATGGGATAGATATTCTGAACGTACACTCTTTTGGAAAGCATTTCTCCTATCGCCCTTGCGCGCCGGTGGTCTTCTTTTAATCTTTCTATATGATGATCCAATGCGTAAATGCCACAAGCTGCCAAAAACCCAGCCTGGCGCCAACCGCCACCCATTACTTTACGAAAACGTTTGGCCTGCTTAATGGTTTCCGCATATCCCAAAAGGAGCGACCCTACAGGGCAGCCTAATCCTTTTGAGAGGCAAATGGAAATGGTATCAAAAACTTTTCCGTATGCTAATGGTGATTCTCCGGTTTCCACTAAGGCATTGAAAAGCCGGGCTCCATCGAGGTGAAGTTTTAAATGATGCGCATCGCATACTTTTTTTATTTCCGCGATCTCATTAAAATCATAGATACTGCCTCCTCCTTTATTCATCGTGTTTTCAAGCGATACCAACCGGCTTACCGGCAGGTGAATATCATTGATATTGTTGATGGCTTCAGTCACTTGCGCTGAATTGATCCTTCCCTTGTCTCCTTCAAGCAATCGCACTGATGAAAATGCATTCATGCCAATTCCGCCTCCTTCATACAAATAAATATGTGATAATTTATCGCAGATCACTTCGCTGCCCGGTGTACAATGTACTCTAATCGCAAGCTGGTTGGTCATGGTGCCGGATACACAGAATAATGCAGCCTCTGTTCCAAACATGGCAGCAGATTTTTTTTCAAGCTGATGCACTGTCGGGTCATCATCAAAAACATTATCCCCAACTTCGGCATTCATCATGGCTTCAAGCATGGAAGGCGTTGGCTTGGTAATAGTGTCGCTTCGGAGGTCGATTTTCATTTAAAGGATATTTAATTGATGTGTTGTTTTAACAATAGTTCGGTAACTTTTTTAGACAAAAGCCGGATACAAATGTAGAAAAGAATATAACTTAACAGGGGAGAAAATAAAAAAGGCATTA
>JBBRJE010000406.1:0-2364 GCA_038219845.1 Bacteroidia bacterium | reverse complement strand
CCAGGGGGCATTATGATAGCTACCATAAAATTTCCCATATTGCCCGGTGAAATCTTCATGGTGCAAATGCAGCCAGTCGAATTTGGCGAGGTCGCTGTTTAATATCTCATCGTCAAAAACAACGGTATAAGGTATCTCTGCATAGGTTAGAACCATAGTCACGGCATCATCCCAGGGCTGCTTCGTTTTGGGCGAATACACTGCGATACGGGGTGCCTTCTGAAGTTTCACCGTTTCCATATTCACCTCAGGATGGGCGATCTCTGCATGGATATCAGCAAGTTTGGCATCAGAAATTTTCTCGAAAGTGATGCCGCGAATCAGGCATTCCTTTTCAATATTGCTGGTATATGGAATTACAAAGCTTCCACCACGGTAGTTTAACAGCCATTCGGCTTCCAGATCTTTTTGAAGGATCCAATAGGTGATACCATAAGATTTTAAATGGTCCTTCTGTGCCTCATCCATTGGTACTAAGATGGAAGTGGCTTTGAGGTTCAAACCCATCAGGGCAAGAACAAATATTAATGCCAGCTTTTTCATTGCTTTCAAAAATAAGTATAGAAAATGAGGAATAAAGGGCATTAACAATAAATAGATTTTTGTTTATTCAGTCATTCAAATAAGGAATGAGGGGACATGATAATGACCAGGTATTCCGGAATATTACAAGCTTCAAAACATGCTAATACCTCGTCTGTAAAAAACGGACTTGCCGCCTCAAATCGATGCGAATTTTAAAGATCATAGGGAAGCTCCTTCTCGGTGATCACCGCATTATAACCTATTTCCACCAGTGCTTTCCGGAATGCTTCCAATGAATTTTCTTCACCATGAACCAAAAATATTTTCTTCAATGATTTGGGATCATAGAGTTTTAAATAATCCACCAGCATCTGATGACCCGGGTGTGAGCTGAAGATATCTGTACTCGAGATGGTGCAATATTTAGGAACCTGTTTGCCCCGAATGGTAACGTAAGGATCAGCTTGCTTTAGCTGCCAGCCTAATGTTCCTTCTGCACAGTAGCCTGCAATTAAAATGGCACTTTGTGGATTTTGTAAATTATTATAAACATGCTCCACGATACGCCCTCCTTCTACCATCCCTGCTGCCGATACGATAATGCAAGGTTCGTAATTATTGATGATGGCTTCGCTGTCACGCATATTTTCCACTTCCTGCATCAATGGGAAATCAAAAAGGCTGCCATTTTGTTTTAAGAATGAACGTGCGTCGTCATTCAGGTAATCGCTGTACTTCGAATAGATAGAAGTGCTTTCAATGGCCAGCGGGCTGTCGACATACACATTGATATTATTAAACCGGCCTTGCTTATATAATTTATGTAAAGAATATATGATGGCCTGCGTCCTTCCAACGCTGAATGCAGGGATAATGAGTCTTCCTCTTTTATCAATACAGGTGGCCTGGATATGGTCCATTAAAATATCTTCAGGGCTCTTGGTATCATGATGCAGCTTACCTCCATAAGTGCTTTCACATACGAGGTAATCAAGCCCTTCCATCATCACAGGATTCACCACAAGATTGGCATCAATTCTGCCTAGGTCGCCGGTGAAACCGAAACGGGTTTCTTTACCGTTTTCATTCACCTTAAATAATACACTGGCCGCTCCCAATATATGGCCGGCAGGAATAAAAGTGAAATGAATATTGTCTGCAAGTGATATCTCTTTATTGAAATCAAAAGTAACCATTCGCCTCAGGGTCTCCATCACGTCCTTCTGGGTATATAGCAGGTCAGATGAATTGGTAGCTTTGGGTTTGCGGCGCTTGCCTTTGTTATTATTTTTATTGAGCTCTGAGATCTGTACATTCACACTATCCATTAATAGATGGGAACAGAAATCATAGGTAGGAGCAGTGCAGAGAATCTGTCCCGCATAGCCTTGTTTGATTAGGTTGGGAAGATTACCACTATGATCGATATGGGCATGGGAGAGAATCACCACGTCGATGCTTTTTATATCGAAATCGAAAAAACGATTGGTATCTGTTAATGATCTTTTTTTGGTTTCATAGTCGAGGCCACAATCCACTAAAACCCTGAATCCATTCTCTAATTCCAACAGGTGCATGCTCCCGGTAACTTGCCGTGCAGCGCCATACGATATAAACTTCATTTAAATTTTCTTCTGATTAAATTAAGCGGCGAAAATCGTTAAAATTTATCATATAATTTTTACTAATAATACCCTTTAGATGTAATAATAGTGAATGAAGGTTATTCGTAATTTGATGTGTTGGAGACACTATTCTTAACCTGATCCTTGTTTAAGTATTAGCAAAAGGAATTTTGAACTGTTTCAAATTTTGAACATATCAATCGCTGAAACGGTA
>JBBRJE010000405.1:0-2410 GCA_038219845.1 Bacteroidia bacterium | reverse complement strand
GTGTGTGAAACTCAAGTGAAGCAGCGAAAATTGAAAGAAATCTTTTAATATTTGGATAGTTTGTATTCTTAGGAATGCCATTCACTTTATTAAAGATAGGCGTTTCAATAATTCCCGGCTCTACTATTGCCACCTGTATATTATAAGGCTTTACTTCCTGGGCAAGCGATTCACTCATTGCTTCCACCGCGGCTTTTGAGGCACCGTAGGCGCGTGAAAATTTGAGTAAACCTTACCGGCTACAGAAGTTACATTTATGATAAAACTACTTTTTCTTTCCCGCATCGAAGGCAGTACAGCTTTTATACACCGAAGCGTTCCAAAAAAATTTGTTTCCATAACCGATTTAAATTCCTCCATAGGCATTTCTTCCACTGCAGTCCATGAAGCAATACCCGCGTTATTTACCAGCACATCAATAAATCCTTAGACAATACCAGGTTGA
Organism: Bacteroidia bacterium; assembly: GCA_038219845.1. Lineage (GTDB taxonomy): Bacteria > Bacteroidota > Bacteroidia > UKL13-3 > UKL13-3 > CAINMV01. Next base: position 1,965 of record JBBRJE010000405.1, on the reverse strand, counting down.
TGCAATTCTGTACCGATTGTTCATCCAAAACATCCAAAGGCAATATGGTGATGGGAAGATGGTTGTTATCAGCAAGTTGTTGCAACCGAGGAGAACGTTGCGGGTTTCGCATAGTGGCATATACAGTATGACCATTGCGGGCAAGTGTTTCTGCAGTGGCATATCCTATACCAGTGCTGCATCCGGTAATTAAAATAACTGACAAGTAATCTATTTTAAGGTATTAATTTGATGACTACATCTCAGAGAAAGCACTATTCGCTAAATGATAGACTGTTTTAAACACGTGCTTAATATTTAGCTTTTGTTACAGTACTTTGCACATGAAGAGAACTTCATTATTCACATAAAATATTATTATTCATTCTAAAAAAATTATCAGGGTCGTATTTATGCTTTATTGCCTGTAGCCTTATATAATTGCCACCGTACGCCTTCCTGACTCTATCATTCCCGTCATCACAATCCAGGTGGTTTACATAGACACCTTTTGTAAACGGTTCAATTTCCCTCCAGAAACTTCTGGTCCATTCAATATTTACATTATCATCAGCAGCATCCGTCCATTGGCTGATAATGTCGCTGTCCCATTGATCTTCTCTGTGTGCAAATGCTGTTGCATCAGGTCTTACCTTGGAAGCTGCACCGCGAATATGAAAAAACAAAACAGGTGTTAATGGAGATGGTCTCGAAGAAACATTGCGAATAAAAATGTCAAGTAAGGCATCAGGTAAATCAGTAAAATAGCCAGACTTCCAGTATCGCCTTATACCTGATGGCGCTGCTGCATCCAAAATAGACTGTAGAGCAGTGTAAGGCATTTCAGTGATAAGATCTGCTATAGGAGAACCAAAAGAGCGAAGAGGTGCAAGATATTTTTCTGCTTCCTCCACTGGTCCCATCCAGGCTGGCAAGATCATGGTTACCGGTAGGCCGTCGGGGGTAGCTATAAAGCCGGAATAAGCCATCAATTCGTCAGGTGCTTTTCGGGCATAATCCCTGTAAAACTGCATTACTGCTTTGGCTTGATCCATAGGATACAGGATCATTCCTCCGACAACATTTGGGCCTACTTTATGTAACCGGAATTTAAATTTTGAGACAATACCAAAATTGCCTCCTCCTCCGCGAATCGCCCAAAATAAATCTGCGTGATTATCACTATCAACATTAAGCAATTCGCCATTTGCAGTAATTATTTCGGCAGCTAAAACATTATCGCAGCTAATTCCGTGTTTTCCCATAAGCCAGCCAATACCACCACCTAATGTAAGACCTGCTACACCCGTATCTGATACTGTACCGCCTGTAGTCGCAAGGCCATGTTGTTGAGCGGAGGTGTCAAATTCAGCCCACAATACTCCAGGTTCTACTATAGCAATTTCAATTACAGGATCAATATGAATGGTTTTCATTTTGGAAAGATCAATCATGAGGCCATCTTCACAAACGGCATTTCCGGCGACGTTATGCCCTCCGGCCCGAACAGAAACAATAAGTTCACACCGTTTTGCAAAACGTATAGACTGTATAATGTCCTCGCTGTTCGTGCACTGCACAATGAGTAAGGGTTTACGATCAATCATCCCATTCCATATTTTTCTTGCGTCATCGTAACCTTCACTGTTGCTGGTTAAAAGTGAACCTTTAATGAAAGGAGATAGTTCTTTTTCAGCGATTTCTTCAATAGTGTTTTGTTCTGAATTAGTAGCTGAATAGGTAATCATTGAAGACTTTTTTATTAGAATTTAAAAATAGTATTACGAATATTGGATGCTTAAAGAGGATGATAGGTGGATTGAATTCGTATTATAAAAATTCACCGCCTCTCTTTTTAACTGCTCTACAAATTCAACTCCGGCGTCTGTAAGCCTGATAATTTCGGTGACAACACAATCTCCTTACTTATATATATCGAAGTATTTAATCTTAGCTACACATATTTAAACTTTGTATTACAGGATA
>JBBRJE010000404.1:0-2447 GCA_038219845.1 Bacteroidia bacterium | reverse complement strand
GACTCTAACCCGTTTACACAATCTCCTTTATACTACCTATCTTCGCGAGACAAGTACAGTGATAATTAATAATATTGGATTAACATTCACAAGTTACTTGCCTTCAAATTACCCAATGGATATTTTGGATAGTTTTGTCTTGAAGAACAACAAACCATTGGCAATTGAGAAGTGGAATTTAATTGAATGTACCTATAAGGCAACGGGATTGGAACAATATTTAATTATTGGGAAATATAGGACAGAACATAAAACAAAATATCGCAAAAGGAAAAAAGGCATGGATGCTTCGATGTCCATAAATATTGATGATGTAAAGGTGATACAGAAGTATCAAATTCCACAAAACTAAACTGTATTAGCTTGTATTAATAACATTGAATATTCACCTTTTTTCGGAAATGAAAATAAATTACTTGTTGAATACTTGGGATTATATGTGGATATATTAAAATATTAATAAGCTACCTTCGGGCATGAACTTTAGAAGTTATAATGCACTGGCTATTATACATAATAACAGGATGTATGCTTTGAAAAAACCTTTACGACTTACTGTCGTTAATACCGGTACTTATTATTATATCGATTACCCCGTATTAGGCATCGTAGGCACAGGTAGAAATACCTTTGAAGCCAAAAAATCTTTCGCCTATGATTTTGATTTCCTTTACAATACCTTGTTTTCAAGCAATGACCAGCAATTAACCAAATCAAAGAAAGAACTTAAATCCCAGCTGGATAAAATGCTTTCTGATACCAAAGTGATTTGAGTTTATTTCAAATATTTTAATCTCCCCTGCATCACCCGATGGCTTAAGTCAGGCCGGATTTTTAGCCTTTTCCCAAATTTCATTCATCTCACCTATGCTCAGGTCTGTTATTTTTTTACCCTGTGCCATAGCATGTTCCTCAATTTGCTGAAAACGGTATTTGAATTTTTTATTGGTATGCTCCAAAGCAGTATCCGGATTAATATCTTCGAAGCGTGCATAATTGATAAGTGAGAACAGCAGGTCGCCGAATTCATGCTCCCGCTCTTCCTTCGAAGCAGCGTTCCTAAATTCACCCATCTCTTCTTCCACCTTCTCCCATACTTCTTCTTTATTGTTCCAGTCGAAACCCACCTGTGCTGCTTTATCCTGCATACGCATGGCTTTGATAATGGCGGGCAAGGCATTGGGCACACCGCCTAAAACCGATTTATTTCCTTCTTTTAATTTTATTTTCTCCCAATTTTGTTTCACTTCCTGCTCATCCTTCACCTGGGTATCGGAATAGATATGGGGATGGCGCATGATGAGCTTCTCACAGAGTGCATGGCAGACATCTGCAATATCAAATGCGGCGTTCTCTTCACCGATTTTCGCATAGAAGACGATATGCAATAGAAGATCACCCAGCTCTTTTTTGATCTCATTGAAATTATTGTCATCGATGGCTTCCGCCAGCTCATAAGTTTCCTCTATAGTTAAATGCCGGAGTGTATGGATCGTCTGATTCCTGTCCCATAGACATTTTTCACGAAGCTCCTCCATGATTTGCAGAAGCCGCTCGAACGCATCTTTTTTTTGTTGAATGGTATTGTTCATAATCAGGGTTCGAAATTAAGAAATAAACAGTGAACAGTGGTCCGTTGATCAATGCACATGAATACAGGAAACCGAAAACGGACCCTGCTCACTTCTCACTGATCACTAATTTTTCGCATTCCATTTGTTTTAGTAGCTTTGACTCTTAAATAATATAGAAGGATCTTGACTGAGAAACGGATTCATTTTTTTTTGAGCGGTGACTTTCCCGAAGGCAATGGCGCCAATTCACGTATCAAAGCGTATGCCCATGCCTTGCAGGATGCCGGCCATAAAGTAAGCCTGATATATTTATGGGCCACAGCCTTTAATAATGAGGGGATCAATACCAGTCCGCAAGGAATCTGGGAAAATATACCTTACCGTTTTATAACAAATAATTGTAAGCGGCGCAGAACACCTGCCGGAAAAATTGCACAAAGCATCGTTTCTTTTTTCTGCATCATCAAATATTTTATCCGCTACCACCGCAACTTTGATATCAGCTATTTCTATTCTCCTGATTTTATTTTTCACTGGCATATTATTCTGCTTTCCAAAATCACAGGAAAAAAAATAGTGTTTGAGCAAACGGAGCTCAAATCATCCTATAGAGATTTAAAAAATCCATCACATAAATACCTGCGCCTGCTCAACCGCTGGGATGAACGTAATGCCCAATTTTTATGCGACCATATGATCGTTATCTCTCGTAATTTATACACCCATTATAAAGACTATTTTCCCAGGGAGAGATTGAGCCTGATACCCATTGTGGTTGAGCTGCAGCGATTCACCAACCATGCCGTTAAGCAGCCACACCTGATCGGTTATATTGGATCGTTCGGATATAAAGACGGCGTGGAAGGCATGATC
>JBBRJE010000403.1:0-2449 GCA_038219845.1 Bacteroidia bacterium | reverse complement strand
ATTTTATACGGCCTCTGCGAACAGCAAAACGTTTATCCACGTTAGAAGCAAAGTTTCCTCCGGCAAATGAAGGAACACCTGCAGAGTCAGCAACCTGGAACTGAGCCTGTATGTATCCGGAAATTTTCAGTTTTTTCATGGCCGCTATATCATCCTGTAGTTTGTGGATGCTGCGTGCGATTGTATCAATTGGAGTTTCCGTTGATTCCTGCGCTTTCAGTGTAGTTACACTAAGCCCTGTTAAGGCTGCCAGCGTTAATAAAAGGTTTGTTTTTAGTTTCATTGTGATTATGTAAAGGTTAATATAACTTTAACTGGTGCAAATGTATTTTAGGATTAAAACCAAAATGTTATCCCAATGTTAAGGTTATGTAAATAATCCAAATAATTTTAAAGCAGGTTAAATCAGTAAAAAAACATGCCCAAAATCATAAAAAAAGCCGGTGAATAAGTTCACCGGCCTTCACTGCTATTTTAATCCTTTTATAAATCATACCTAAAGATCGGCCCCAGATCACCGATCTCATCCATCATCACATTCAGATCCTTTATCAATCCATCCTCAAAACCGTAAACCCAGCCATGCACTTTCAATTCACTTTTTTTCCAAGCCTGCTGAACGATCTTGGTCTTTGAAAGATTTTGCACTTGCTCTATTACATTCAATTCCACCAGGCGGTTTTCTCTCTTTTTAACATCAGCAATCGCGTTTAGCTCCTCCGAATGTTTTTCGTACACTTCTTTTATATTCCTGAGCCAGTTATTTACGAAGCCATTATCTTTGTTATTCATTGCAGCGATCACGCCACCGCAGCCATAATGCCCGCAAACAATCACATGCTTTACATGCAGCACTTCCACAGCATAATAAAGGACGCTCAACAAATTCATGTCGGTATGAACAACCACGTTGGCAATATTTCTGTGCACGAAGATCTCTCCTGATTTTGTTCCGGTAATTTCATTTGCCGGCACTCTGCTGTCGGAACAGCCTATCCAGAGGTATTCGGGATTTTGTCCGAGGGACAATCCTTTAAAGTAATCGGGATCCTGCTTTAGCTTTTCAGCAGCCCATTGTTTATTCCCATACAATAGCTTTTCATAGCTTTTATTGATATCATTTTCCATAGAGAATGTGTTTGATCGCAAATTTAAGAAAATTCCAACTGGGAAATTTGCTAAAGTAAAGTTAATCTTAACTTAATGTAAATGGGTATCTGCAAGAGTACTTTAGCGCACGATAAAAATAATGGGGCCAAAGCATTTTAAAATATTAGTGATCGATACTGACGAGGAAGTGATCTTAGCTACGGAAGCAGCTTTGAAGGCCGAGGGATTTTTATTTATTACATCACGAAATTCGCGTGAGGCGATACAATTAGCGATTGATGAACAACCACAGCTTGTGCTTGTAGATCTGCTAATGCCTGAGCTGGATGGAATAGATATCTGTATTGAAATGCGACAAAAACCGGAATTGGAAAACACACTTATTGTATTTCATACTGAACGGAATGAAGACTATTCACAAATAGCAGCATTTAATGCAGGGGCAGACGATTATATTATCAAGCCTGTAAAAGCGCGTGTGCTGACGAGCAGATTAAAAGCCTTGCTAAAAAGACATTCCAGCCAACAAATTGAAATTGAAAAAACAAACATGACCGGCCTTACCATCGACCGGGAAAGGTATCTCATTTTTCTGGAAGGTATAGAGATCACTTTACCACGAAAGGAATTTGAATTATTATCTCTATTATCTACTTCTCCCAGAAAAGTATTTACACGAAAAGAGATAGCTCATCTTATTTGGGGTTATGAAATATTTTCTAAGAACAGAACTATTGATGTTCACATAAGAAAGCTTCGTGAAAAACTGGGAGACAGGTACATTAAAACCATAAAAGGTATAGGCTATTCCTTAGAGTTATAAATTCAATTGCTTTAACATCATATGTTACTGTATACTTTCTCACCGGTCAGCTTACCGGCTTCGTCCCACATTGACCACTTCCCCACCTTTTCTCCAAAAGCATATACCATCTCATAGCGTTTCGTTCCATTCGAATCCCAAATAATCCAAGTGCCGTTTTTCTTTCCCGCAACATAATATGCTTCTGCAATTTTATGCCCCGCTTCATCCCATCGCAGCCACTCACCATTTTTTTCATTGTCGGAGTATGAGCCTGTTTCCATTACCAAACCATTCTGATAATAATAAGTCGCCTTGCCATTCGTCTTTCCATCAATAATATCAAAGACAGCCTTCTTTACGCCCGTTTCAAAATAAGATGTATATGATCCCGTATATAATTTACCGGCTTCAGAATAATATAAGCCATCTTTCTGCTGGAGCTTTTGGCTTGCCAAAGGTAAACTTACTATAAAGCTTAATAAGAGGATAAGAAAGTTCTTCTTCATGGTGCTTCAGTATTGATGAGCATTTCTT
>JBBRJE010000402.1:0-2475 GCA_038219845.1 Bacteroidia bacterium | reverse complement strand
CGGCAAACATTTTTTCACCGCAGAGTATGAAATTATTTATTCAAACTACTCCGACCAGAAATTAAATATTGCAGGCGGTTACACTCAATTGCAATTTCAGGTTTGGGATAAAAAAAAGTTTGGCGACCTTATTCCTTTTGTTCGTTACGATTTGGTAACGCTCAATAATCCGACAGCATCAGCCACCGAAGAAGCAATTAAACTAGGCGTCAATTACAATGTTCCATTCACAAATAAATTACTAAACTTGCATTTAGAATATGCACATCATTTACTCAAAGGTTCGCCAACAATTCTAACAACGATAGACAAACAGTTTGACGAGTTCCGACTTGAGATAAGAATAAATGCGACAAGGTATTTGCGATTTTGAACGGCACATCTGCGGGGTGAAAGCAGCACTGCACATAAAGATAAATGCAAATTTTTAAAAGAAAAGCTTTGAGTGGTAAACGAACAGTTGTGCTTCTAATTAACTTTGTGGGATATCGAACAGTTGTGCTTCTATTCCCTTCTTTTAAAAGCTTCATTTATCCCTGATGCGGTATCCGAAAACAATATTTCGCTGTAAAAAGAAGAAATGTTGCGATGCCTTATCACCCTTATTATTTGTGGTGCGAATATCAGGCATATTTATAAAGCCTCCTTTGAGCTCGCTCTCAATAAAGAAATGTTTCCAAAACTGAAGCTTCAAAGCTGCAATAGCTGCTCCTCCATATCCTGCAAAATGAAACTCATGATAACGTGGGTTCATCAATAGAATAGCCTCCGTGCGCGGCATTAAAGCACCAAGGCCAATTCCTTCTGAAAAACTGATCCCAATATTTCCTGCCTTAATTTTCTTCAGATTATAAATTTCATCCTCGCGGCGCAATTCAATATTCAGGTAATTCAATCCATCACAATGTTGCAACGTTAGAAGGTCTTCTGCTACAACAATAGATACGTTATTATAGGTCCCGTTATATTTATTATAATTCTCATCATTAATCTCGCCGGAAATTTTCACGGTTTGGTTCTGAGTCATGAGATATTTCATATGATCATCACCGAGAGAGAGGCTGTAATGTTCAGTAATATAATATCCCAGGCGGGCATTAAACTGTGGAATGGTAAGGCCTGTGGGATTCAGGTAAGGATTTAATGCGAACTTTGATTGCTTGTCAGTGGAAACCACATCATACAGAGTAAAATTATAATTCGTACCCTTGAGATGAATATCAGAATTAGAATAATAGCCCCTGTTCCATCCCCAGTAAAAATAAAATTTCCCTTTGAAAGACTTTTTTGCGAGACCTGGAACAACTTGGCCAAAGCCATAAGCAGGCAGTAGCAGCAGCAGGAATAAAAATTTTAAGATTCTCATAGAGGGAGGCGGACGTGCGAAGATAACTAATCTTATATGGTTTATTTGGGATTTTTGATTAGGTTTGAATCTATGAAATATATAGTTTTTATATTGGCAATTTGTCTTACCCATACTGGGTTCACTCAATCCCAAAAAACGATAGTCCTGCCTCTGGTGAAAACTATTGACGCCAATACTGTTCCTGATGGATTCAATGTCTCTATATTTAATATTAAAGAACAGCCGCATCCTGCCTCAGGATCGGAAATAATAAAATTAAAATTGAATGAAGAACGTAAAGTAAAGCAGCGGGACATTTCCTTAAATAAAACCACGGCTCCAAACCAGCTTAACGGTGCTACACCTCCAGTGATGCTCAAAGGATTCCAGGGCAATAATGCAAGCGGTGTCCCTAATGATAATCATATCGCTATCTCCAATGGAGGAAAGATAATAAGCGTAGTGAACAGCATAGTGAGGGTATGCGATGAAAACGGAATCGTGCTGCTTACAAAAAACATGAGCGCCTTCAGCAGTGCCATTGGTGTGTATTCTCAAATTTCCGACCCTCGTGTTCTTTATGATGCCGATGCCGATCGCTTCATCATCTTATATTTCAGCGGGCATTTTGCCAATAATAGCACCATTATCGTGGGTTTTAGCAAAACCAATGATCCGGCGGGGGCCTGGAATTTTTATAAGGTGCCTGGCAATCCTTATAATGATTCATCATGGAGTGATTATCCTATTCTGGCTTTAACCAAAGGGGAATTATTTTTTACTTTCAATCTGCTCCAGGATGGTGTGGTGGACTGGCGCACAGCTTTCAAGCAAAGTGTGATCTGGCAGGTAGATAAGCAGAAAGGTTATAACGGCGACTCTCTGATCACCAAAGTATGGGGAGATATCAAATATAATAATAAATCATTATGGAATATTTGTCCGGCCCAAGGCGGCAACGCTTTACAGTCTGGCGGCATATTCTGTGTTTCCGTGCGTCCCGGTGATTTAAGAAATGATTCGGTGTTTGTAACTTCTATCAGCAATACCATTAAAAGTGGGAATGCACAAATGGCAGTAAAAGTGTTTAGGCAAAACAGAATTTATGGCTTACCTCCGAATGTGCC
>JBBRJE010000401.1:0-2483 GCA_038219845.1 Bacteroidia bacterium | reverse complement strand
CGATGGTTCGGTAACCAATGTTAAGTCATTAAAAAGCCCGGGGTCTGGTTTAAGTGAAGAAGCTGTGAGGGTAGTAAGGGCCATGCCAAAATGGATACCTGGAAAGCAAAATGGAAAAGTGGTAAAAGTCTATTATAAATTACCCATAATATTTTCGCTTAGTGAAGATCCTACCAAAGACTATTATCTGGATGAAGAGTATAGCCAGGTACTGACCTATTGCGAACAAATGCCTGAATTTCCTGGTGGGGAGGCTGGTTTAATTAAATATCTTTCAACACATACCCGATACCCTAAAAATGCAATTGAAAATAATATACAGGGTAAAGTTATCGTTGAGTTGATGGTAGATACGGATGGATCGGTGATTAATTTACGGCTAAGGAAAAAAATTGGCTTCGGTTGCGATGAAGAAGCACTCCGGGTAATACGAGAGATGCCCAAATGGATACCGGGAAGGCAAAATGGAAAAACTGTCAAGGTAGCCTATAAAATCCCTGTCAAGTTTACGCTTCTATCACAAAATCAAAAAAAACGGAGATAAAATCGGAGATCTGTTTAATGATTTTAATATTTAATCCACATCTCTATTACAATCTCCCCTCTTTTCCTAAATTGCCCCTGTTTTAATGGAAAATCATTTCATAGTTTCTGCCCGTAAATACCGCCCTGCTACATTTGATACAGTAGTAGGACAGGAGCATATCACCACCACTTTAAAAAATGCCATCACCAATAACCAGCTGGCCCAGGCTTTTTTATTCTGTGGTCCCAGGGGTGTGGGCAAAACAACCTGTGCCCGTATCCTGGCGAAAACAATTAACTGCACCAACCGCTCGCCCGAATGTGAGGCTTGTAATGAATGTGAAAGCTGCATTTCATTTAATAATAATACTTCGTTCAATATTTATGAGATGGACGCTGCCAGCAATAACAGCGTGGATGATATCAGGGCATTGGTAGAGCAGGTGCGCGTTCCGCCCCAGGGCAGCAAATACAAAGTATATATCATTGATGAGGTGCATATGCTGAGTGCCAATGCCTTCAATGCATTCCTGAAAACACTTGAAGAGCCGCCACCTTATGCCATTTTCATCCTGGCCACTACAGAGAAGCATAAGATCATACCTACCATCCTGTCGCGTTGCCAGATCTTTGATTTTAAACGCATTCGTGTGGTGGATATTGCCGCACACCTAAAATATATTGCAACCAAAGAAGGAATAAGCTATGATGAACAAGGGCTCCATATCATTGCCCAGAAGGCCGATGGCGCCTTGCGTGATGCGCTCTCGATCTTCGACCAAACTTCGTCCTTCACTAATCAGAACATCAGCTACCAGAATGTGATCGACAACCTCAATATCCTGGACTACGATTATTTTTTCAGGATCATGGATGCCGTGAGCAAATTTAATATTGCGGATAGTTTATTGCTTTATGATGAGGTGATGCGCAAAGGATTTGATGGTCACCAGTTTATTGTGGGCCTGAGTGAGCATATACGCAACCTCATGGTATGCAAGGATCCCAATACGCTTTCATTGCTTGAAGTAGTGGAAACCATCGCCGCGCGTTATAAAATGCAATCCGATACATTCTCCGGCATGCTTTTATTGCGATACCTGGGAATACTCAATGACTGCGATATAAGCTATAAGCAGGCACGAAACCAGCGCCTGCATGTGGAGCTCGCACTCCTGCGCATGGCTTACCTTAACGCACCTAAAACAGAGGATGCGGATAAAAAAAAAATAACTGACATTTCTCCAATCCCCGTTACGGAAGCTAAAAAGGAGGAAGATCCCCTGCTGCCAGAGCTTGTAGCGCATGTGATAACCAAAACGGATACTATTCCTAAACCCAATGCAGGAGGCTTTCGCCTGGGTTCGCTAAGTGGTATCAAGGAGGTGATCATTCCGAAAAAGAAAGAAGAGAAAGAAAAAGATAATGACGAGGTGAACGAACCATTGATCCTTACAGAGGTACTGGTGAATGATACCTTTGCCGCCTTCTTAAAGCACCTGAACGACAATGGAAAGAATGCAGTGCATTTTATCCTCTCCAGGAGCATCATGAACTGGATCGCGGAAAAAGAAGAGCTCAGGATTACTATTCCGGCGGATTATTTTCATCCGGATGAAATTATAAACTATAAAGCCGATATCCATGTTTTTTTCAAGAAAAATATTTTGCGTGGAATAAATATTAGCATTGAGCAGGGCCTGAAAATTAATAAGGAAGACAAAAAAATCTTTACCGGCAGAGATAAGCTTGAATTTATGATGGGCCAGAATCCAGAGCTTCGCACCCTGATGGAACGACTGGGCCTGGATTTGATGTTTTGATAAAAAACGATACACGAATGTTACCGCTGGTAAGTATAATTACCGTTGTTTTTAACGGAGCCGGAGATATTGAGGATACAATAAATAATGTATTGGGGCAATCTTATCCTAATAAAGAGTATCTCATCATCGATG
>JBBRJE010000400.1:0-2495 GCA_038219845.1 Bacteroidia bacterium | reverse complement strand
TTATATCGTGGGTAATGGTATGAATCCCGGTACAAATCAAAGCGTAAGTACGCGTGGAACAAATACAAACCAAACAGCAATCTTAATTGACGGCATAAGTTTAAACGATCCTTCTTCACCTAATAACGCTTTTGATATCGGTGATCTTACTTTGAACAGCGTGGAAAGAATTGAGGTTGTGCGTGGCTCCAACAGCACGATCTACGGATCTGGTGCCATCGGTGGAAGCATTAACATCATTACCAAGGGGAAAGGGGATAAACCTTTTGAAGCCGGTATTGATTTTAGATTTGGTGCTGATTACAACGTGGTTAATTCAGGTATTCGTTATACGGATAAAAGTGGTGTATATGCTTCCATTGGATTGAACAGCATCAGCAGTAGAGGCTTTGATGCAACAGTGGATACCACAAATAAAAAGCCGCTGGAACCCAGAGATCTGGATGCATTTCAACAAACCGACCTGATCGGTAAGATCGGGTATGATAAGAACAAGTTTAAGATTTCACTATTGGCTAAATCATTGCAAAAAATCGGAGATATCGATAAAGGAGCATTTACCAATGATAATAATTATACGCTGGAAACAAAAAGAAATATCTACCATTTAATGACAGAATATGCTTTTAATAAAATGTTTTCTTTACAGGGATCATTTGGATATTCAACCAATAAAAGAACAAGCATTGATGATTCATCGCTGGTTCAAAAAAATCCGGATATAACCGACCATAGCTATTTTAAAGGTGTTTTTACCGGCGGTAATATGCAAACGGAAATAATGGGTGTATTTAAGAATGATTATATGGCAATGGTGCTGGGTGCCGGCCATACCAGGGAGACGATGAATAATGAAACGGAATATTATAATACCTCTTTTAATTACCAGTCAAAATTAAATTATAAAGATTCTGCACTGATGCAAAACAATACTTATGTTTTCTTTCATTCTGATATTAATTACAGAAAGATGGGTGTTAAGGAATTAAACCTCGCCATAGGAATGCGTTATAACGAGTATAGCCAATTTGGAAGAACGCTTAGCTACGAGATATCACCCTCTTATTCTAAAAATGGAACCACCATTTATTTCACACGTACCAGCGGATTTTTAAACCCATCCTTATATCAGCTTCATGCCAATGATCCCGGATCATCATTGTTTGGGAACAAACACCTGAAACCACAATATTCATCATCCAACGAAATTGGATTTAAAACAGTGGTAGATAAAACTACCTATTTCACGCTTGCATTATTTAATATCGAGACCAGGAATCCCGTGCAATTTGTGAATCTATGGAATAAAAATAAATCCATCGACTCATTGGATTATTCAGACTTCAGAGGAAATACATATATTAATATTGGAAGACAAAAAAATACAGGTATCGAATTCTCACTCAATATTAAAGCCAATTCACAATTGAGCATGGTGCTGCATTATAGCTATGTGGAAAGCAAACTTTTGGTTAACAATAATGGAATTGATTCCAGTGAAACGAAGGGGAATTATGTTCAGCTATATGAAGGAGGTGCCTTCCTTAGCACCGAATCAGAAGAGGTAAGAGTAGTGCGCCGTCCTACGAATACGGTTAATGGGATCCTTTATTACAGGCCTTCCGACAAGTTAAGCTTCAGGCTGGACACTCGTTATATAAGCTCACGTTATGATGTATTTTATAATTCTAATTTAGGCCCATTCGGCGCCCTGGATTCCAAGCTCATCAGCGGGTATACGCTGATGGATTTTTATGCCAAATATTTCATCTCCAATAGTATATCTTTAGGTTTCAAGCTTGATAATTTGTTAAATACAAAGTATACAGAGATCATGGGTTTTCGTACCCGAGGCACCGCCTATTTCCTCGATTTACAGGTTAAATTATAATAATGATATTACCGTATGGTCATTGTAAGGACAGGTCGCGACCTGTCCTTATAATTAATTTGTCGCGACCTGTCTCCACAATAGGCATATCACCAATTATTGTGGATTTCGTTTTTATTTTTGCGGTTTAAAAATATTATTTTCGCGTAAAAATTACATGCCTTCAGGTAAAGAAAATTCAGGCATGATCATATATGAAGCGAATCGCTATTTTAGGAAGTACCGGCAGCATCGGCACACAGGCATTGGAAGTGATCGCTGCCCATCCTGAGATTTTCGTTGCTGAATTGCTTACTGCGCATAATAATGCTGATCTGCTTATTGCCCAGGCTATAAAATTCGTCCCCAATACAGTGGTCATTTCCAATGATCAGAATTATACTAAAGTAAAGGAAGCACTGGCCCATCTCCCAATAAAAGTATTTGCAGGCAATGATGCCCTGGTTCAATGTGTATGCAGCGATGAGATCGATATCGTGCTTACGGCCCAGGTGGGTTTCAGCGGGCTCATGCCTACCATCGCCGCCATACAGGCAGGCAAGACCATCGCACTAGCCAATAAAGAAACACTGGTGGTCGCCGGTGATTATATCAGTAGCCTTTG
>JBBRJE010000399.1:0-2496 GCA_038219845.1 Bacteroidia bacterium | reverse complement strand
AAAACAGAACGCCTGCTGCTTAACTTTATGCAACGGTTAAGCGGCATTGCCACCACCGCTTCTATATATGCAAATGCCCTGGAAGGCACGGGTTGTAAGCTCCTGGATACACGTAAAACAACCCCGGGATTAAGACTGCTTGAAAAATGGGCGGTATTTATTGGCGGAGGCTATAATCACAGGATGGGATTATATGATATGATTATGTTGAAAGACAATCATACGGATGCCGCCGGTGGAATTGTCATAGCCTTAGCGCAAGCCAATGAATATCGTGCAAGGGTAAATCCTCAATTACGTATTGAAGTGGAAACACGGAATATCAGTGAAGTGGAACAGGCGCTTGCAGGGGCAAAAGTGGAACGCATCATGCTTGACAATTTCACCCCGGAAGAGCTCAGAGAAGCATTAAAAATAATCCCTGCTTCCATTGAAACAGAAGCAAGTGGTGGTATCACCCTGGCTAATATCGCGGACTATGCGAAAACAGGGGTGAATTATATTTCCGTAGGTGCGCTTACCCATTCCGTGAAAGCCATGGATCTCAGCCTTAAAATTTTAAAATAATTAATTGTTAGGTGTTCCTAAGTATAATTCCTCATTCCATAATTTAATTCGTAATTGCAAAAGTGTACACGATATTCATTAACGATAGGCCCTTTATAATTACCGCCGACCGGGATTACCTTATCAATGACAGGTCGTTGCTTCATTACTATAGTGATGACCTGGCAGCGATAACGAAGATGTCGCTGGATTTCCTGAATAGTAATAAAAGTAAAGGATTGGTATTGCACGCATCGAATGAAGTTAAAGCATTTGAGACCTTCAGCAGTAATTATATTATCGTTGAAGCTGCCGGAGGCGTGGTAGAAAATGAGCTGTCACAGCTTTTGATGATCTACCGTAAAGGACGATGGGACCTACCAAAAGGAAGGATTGAAAAAGAGGAAACAGAAGCCCTTGCCGCCCGACGAGAGGTGATGGAAGAATGCGGGTTGGTGAATGTTGAATTACGTAGCAAGCTTACGACTACCTACCATACTTTTTTTATGCCGCAGCGGAATGTATTAAAAATCTCCCATTGGTATAATATGTTCTGCCCGAGCACCGATAAGCTAAAGCCACAAACAGAAGAAGATATCACGGAGATCAAATGGTATGTAAAATCGTTGCTGGATGTGAAAAAGCTTGACACTTATAATTCTATTCACCAGGTGCTCGAACTGTATTTAAACAAAAAATAAGTGCCCGGATGCTCCAGCAAAGCCTCATCGCCTTCGCCTTGGATATCGGTTCTTATGGCCAAAAAAAAATTACTTTTGCATAAGCAAAAAAATATAATATGAAATTATTGCAGGATAAGGTAGCCCTGATCACTGGGGCATCAAAGGGCATCGGGCAGGGCATCGCCACACAATTCGCGCAGCAAGGCTGCAATGTGGCATTCACATATCTTTCTTCCGTGGCCCGGGGAGAGGCGCTGATGGCGGAGCTGCAAGCCTTTGGCGTGAAAGCTATCGGCTATCGTAGCGATGCCAGCGATTTTAATCAGTCGGAGGAATTGATTAATAAGGTGGCCTCCGATTTTGGGAAGATCGACGTGCTGATCAATAATGCCGGGATCACCAAAGATGGCTTACTCATGCGTATGTCGGAAGAGCAATGGGATGAAGTGATACGCATCAACCTCAAATCGGTGTTTAATACCACCCGGGCTATCACCAAAATCATGATGAAACAACGCAGTGGCAGCATCATAAATATCACCTCCATTGTAGGGATCAAAGGTAATGCAGGCCAGGCCAATTATGCCGCCAGCAAAGCAGGGATGATTGGCTTTACAAAATCTGTTGCGCTCGAACTGGGCAGCCGCGGTATCCGTTGTAATGCCGTGGCTCCCGGGTTTATTGCTACGGAGATGACCGAAAAATTAAATGAAGAATCGGTGAAATCCTGGCTGAATACCATACCCCTGAAACGCGCCGGCACCACCGATGATGTGGCCAATGCCTGCATATTCTTTGCCAGCGATATGAGCTCCTATATCACCGGCCAAACCCTTACCGTATGTGGTGGTATGCTCACCTGAAAATTAAACCATCTATAAAACGAAATGACTTTTACCAATACTTCATTTGAAGGACTCATAATTATCCAGCCTGCCGTGTTTGGAGATAACCGGGGATACTTTTATGAATCATTCAACGACGAAATATTTAAAAATAACGGCCTCGATTTAAATTTTGTGCAGGACAACCAAAGCATGAGTCATAAGAATGCTTTGCGCGGACTTCATTTCCAGGCTCCTCCCTTTGCCCAGGGCAAGCTGGTACGCGTGGTACGTGGCGCAGTGCTGGATGTGGTGGTGGATATTCGTAAGAACAGTTCCACCTTTGGCCGGCATTTCAGCATTAAGCTAACAGAAAAGAATCATACCATGTTATGGATACCTGAAGGCTTCGCGCATGGATTTGCTACGCTGGAGAATGATAC
>JBBRJE010000398.1:0-2525 GCA_038219845.1 Bacteroidia bacterium | reverse complement strand
AAGCAAACAACATTTGATATCGTTTTATTTGAAGGCATTTATACTGCCATGTATATTGAGCTTATCAAGCAAAATTCCGATGCAAAATGTATACTCCGGGCACATAATATTGAACACGAGATATGGGAAAAAGCAGCCCGTGAGGAAACTTTACTAAAACAATATTATATGCTCTTTTTGTCGAAAAGGCTGAAACGCTTTGAGATCGACCATTGGCAAAAATTTGATGCCATCATCCCGATCTCACCGGTGGATGAGCTAACGATAAAATCTTATAATAAACAAACAAAATTTTATCTCTCCCTGCTTACTGCCATTGATACGGAAAATATTAATGCTGATTATGCCGAGGCCGGCTACAATAAAATATTTCATCTGGGCAGTATGGATTGGACGCCCAACCAGCAGGCTATGGAATGGTTTATGAAGAGGGTATGGCAAGAAATAGAAACCAGCACCGAGGCCAACTTTTATATGGCAGGCAGAAATATGCCGGAAGAATTTTTTGAATATGGAAATAAAAGGGTTTTTATTTTAGGAGAAATTGAGAGTACAAGCGAATTTATGAAGGGCAAGCAGATTATGGTAGTGCCTTTATTTGCCGGCAGCGGGGTGCGGATTAAAATCCTGGAAGGTATGGCCGCCGGTAAAACCATCGTTACCACATCCCTTGGCGTGCAAGGCATTGAAGTATTCGATAAAAAAGAAGTGCTTATCGCCAATAATTCCAAAGCGTTTGCTGAAGCGGTAATCTGGTGTGTAAAGAATGAAGAAGCAGCCCTGGAGATAGGCAGGAATGCCAGGAAATTAATGGAAGAAAAATACAGTATAGGAAACTTTGAAGAAAAGCTCAGTAAATTTTTATTGAGGGTTATTGCAAATTAAATTGAAAATATTATACCTTACCTCCCGCTTTCCCTATCCCCTTGAAAAAGGTGATAAGCTGCGTGCATATAACCAGCTTAAAGAGCTAGCAAAATCTCATCAGGTCATACTTTATTCCATCACCGAAAACAAGCTTAGGGAAAATTGGACGATGGAGATTGAGAATATCACGTATTACTACCAGGTCTCCTATATGAATTTTATTCAGAAATATTTCAACCTTATGCGTGGATTTTTTAATGCACTTCCCTTCCAGGTGAATTATTTTTTTAACCGCAAGCATGAAGCCAATATCGCCAGGCTCTTGATTCGTTTCAATCCTGATTTGATTTTTTGCCAGCTGATCAGGATGAGTGAATATGGAACCGAAGCTAAAATTCCTAAGGTGCTGGATTATATGGATGCCTTCAGCAAAGGTATACAGCGTAGGATGGAAGGTCAACCCTTCTATCTGAAAGATATTTTCGCATTGGAATACAAAAGGCTTCTTAATTATGAGTCCCTGATTTATAAAAAATTTGATGCTTCCACAATAATCTCCAATGCCGACAAGAACCTTATCCCTTTTGAGGAAGAGAGTAAGATTGAAGTGGTACGTAACGGTGTAAATTTCGAATATTTTAAGCCCATGCCAGGCATTGTGAAAGAATTCGACCTGGCTTTCACAGGCAATATGAGCTATCCTCCCAATGTCTCAGCAGTAATGTATCTCTATCATGAGGTTCTGCCCCTGGTGAAACTAAAATTGCCAAATATCAGGATCCTTATTGCCGGAGCTAATCCCGTTTCTAAAATACGCGAATTACATTCTGATACTTTCGTAGTCACTGGCTGGGTGGAGAATATCAATGAATACTATGCCCGGTCACGGATCTTTATTGCACCCATGCTCATCGGTACCGGATTGCAGAATAAATTACTGGAAGCCATGGCAATGCAATTGCCATGTATCACCTCTTCTCTGGTTAACTTATCCTTGGGAGCCAATGAAAATAAGGATTTACTGATCGCTGACAATGCTGCCGGATACGCAGAATTTGTGATTCAATTATTGGGCGATCCGCAATTTGCAGACCAGGTGGCAAAGGCTGGTTATCATTTCGTGAAACAAAATTTCAGCTGGGAAAGCACTGCCGAGCAGCTTAATGCAATCTTTGAGCGATTGCAGATTAAATCTCCAGCTTTAAGCCATCATAGGCCAGACTGATCCCTTCCGGTAATATTTTTTCGATCTCATGGTGCAGACCAAGCTGGTGACTTATATGTGTGAAATAGGTTTGTTCCGCTCCTATATCCTTAGATAGTGCGATTGCTTCATATAAATTAAAATGAGATATATGATCTTCTTTGCGAAGCGCATTAAGCACTAAGATCTTTGTTCCCTTTATTTTATTTTTCTCAATTTCGCTGATATAATTCGCATCCGTGATATAAGTAAAATCACCTATCCTGAAGCCTTTTACAGGAAGCTTATAATGTAATACTTCTATAGGGATTACCTCGGTTTCGGCTGCTACAAACATTTCGTGGCCGATGGTATGCAAATTTATTTCCGGTACGCCGGGGTATTTGAATTCATCAAACACATAGGGGAATTCTCTTCGTATCGCTTGTTGTACCACGGTGTCGGCATAAACGTC
>JBBRJE010000397.1:0-2533 GCA_038219845.1 Bacteroidia bacterium | reverse complement strand
TTGGATAAAGTTCTTCCTCACAGGAATCATAGAAACTAGCGAAAATTCAATCCGAGCGCTAAAAGATATTCTTGAACTAAAAAAAGAATGTGAAGAAAAACGCATTTACAAGTTAGGCAAAAAAGTAGCTACTGCTAAAATTTTACTTGACAATTTGTATCAGCAGCCAATTCTTGACGCGGAAGACGTAGCTTCCATAACTAAATTATCCTTAGTGTCTTCTTACAAATTAATAGAAGATTTTGTAAAGCATGGAATACTAAAAGAGATTACCGGGCTTAAACGAAACAGAATTTTTGTTTTTGATGAATATTTTTCCATATTCAAAAAATAAATACTATGTCAGGAAGCCTGCTCCCGAAGCTATAATCCATATTGGGACATAAGAATTTAACCTGGAATTTTTACTTAAACTTCGCATTCCGAAACTGGTTTGGGAAGAAGTTTACATTAAAGGACTCTTCTTTTTTTTAGGTCGGATTTTGGTAAATACTGATTTTTAGTTCTTCAATGGGCCTTTATTTTTCATATTCTTAGCCGTAAGAAAACACATTCCTATCAAAATCATGAGAAGCAAAAATTGAATCAGTAATAAAAGGCCATTTGACGGATTAGGATCATATGTCACAGATTGGGGAAGCTCGGATACTGGAGGATATACCGCCCAGCCATTTTGCTCATCAAAGATCGATTCCAGTTTTGAATACAAAGGTTGGAATTTTGTTATAGCCAAAATGAATAAAGCTGTGAATGTGATAAGAATTATATTGGATGAAAATATGCAGGCCTTGTTGAAGGAAACTTTAAAGACGAAAACCAGAAATACACTTTTAATCCAAATCAATGCCATGAGATGATACGGATTAAATAATAAACGGGGAGAGTCATCAATTAATATAACACCCATTAAAATTTTAATATTCCCAATATGTGTTTGGAAATTCAAAATGTTATTATGTAAGAATATAAGGCATATTACTATAGAAACAATAGCCAGTATTAAAAGTAATGCAAAATCAATAAGGAGATTTTTTTTCATATTACTTTAAGGCATATTAGTACCAGGAGCCTACAAGGGCAAAGGAAGGAATTCTAAACTGGAATAGAAAAAAGAAAGTCGAAATCCTGGAGCCTTGCATTATCCGTTTAGTAAGTAACTGCTTATTTCAAAATACTCCTTCCAATCACGATACGCTGCACCTCGCTGGTGCCTTCGTAGATCTGGGTGATCTTAGCATCACGCATTAATCGTTCTACATGGTATTCTTTTACATAACCATAGCCCCCATGAATCTGTACTGCTTCCACAGTTGTTTTCATTGCTACCTCGCTGGCAAATACTTTGGCCATGCTGCTGGCTATAGCATAATCCTCATGCTGGTCTTTTAAATAAGCAGCTTTCATGATGAGTAAACGGGCGGCTTCAATTTCCGTGGCCATATCTGCCAGCTTAAATTGTATCGCCTGATGATTCATTATTTCAGTGCCAAATGCTTTGCGCTCCTTCGCATATTTCAGGGATAATTCATAGGCGCCGCTGGCAATTCCCAGGGCCTGGGCTGCAATCCCGATTCGGCCTCCCGCCAGCACCTTCATTGCAAATTTAAACCCGAACCCTTCTTCACCGATCCTGTTTTCTTTAGGCACTTTCACATCCTGGAACATGATGCTATGGGTATCGCTTCCCCGTATCCCTAATTTATTTTCTTTATTGCCAATGGTTACACCTTCCCATGATTTTTCAACGATGAAGGCATTGATTCCTTTGTGTTTTTTCTCTACATCGGTTTGCGCGATCACCAAATAATAAGTCCCGCTTTTCCCATTGGTGATCCAGTTCTTTGTACCATTCAATATATAATGATCTCCTTTATCAATTGCTGTGGTACGTTGTGAAGTGGCGTCACTACCCGCTTCCGGCTCACTTAATAAAAAAGCGCCATGCACCTGGCCTGAAGCTAAAGGCACGAGATATTTTTGTTTCTGTTCTTCCGTGCCATAGGTTTCCAATCCCCAGCACACCAGGGAATTATTTACTGATACCACTACGGAAGCTGAAGCATCTACCTTACTCAATTCTTCCATTGCCAATACATAGCTCACAGTATCCATCCCTGCACCTCCATATTTAGGATCCACCATGATCCCAAGGAAGCCCAGCTCTCCTAATTTTTTTATTTGTTCAGCAGGGAATTTTTGTTCCTCGTCGCGTTCTATAACTCCCGGCAGAAGCTCTTTCTGAGCGAATTCCCGGGCGGCCTGCCGGATGGCAATTTGTTCTTCAGTATATTGAAAATCCATGATGGTGAAATTAAAATAGGAACTGCGAAAATACTTGTATTGGTTTATACACGCAAGAGGTAAATATTGGAATTGTTAAGGGGGTTCGTCCCCGCTTTAAGCAGCATTATCTTCGCAGCCGTGTCAGCAGAATTACATTTAAAAGAGCCTATGCGGATGCTACCCGACATGCCACCTATTATGACTATGATTTACACGGGAATGTGCAAAGCCTTTTACAATATAATCAAAG
>JBBRJE010000396.1:0-2543 GCA_038219845.1 Bacteroidia bacterium | reverse complement strand
GCTATGACCGCGGCACGCTGCGATCCTACGCCGGGTTCTCCTGGCCGCTGCTCCTGGCGGGGGGCGGCGGGATCATCGCCGCCCAGGGATCGCTGCTCGCCGGCTTTGGCCACCGTAAGAGCAGAAGCAGGGGCGATGCTTTATATGGAATCAGGAATAGAGATGCAAACAGGCACTGGTGGCATGCTATCCGGGTTTAAGCGAATCATAACCGGGGACAGTTATTTTATTACCTCATTCGTGAATATGGATCCAAGGTTAAAGAAAAATATAACTTTTGCTGCCCCGTATCCAGGCAAAATAATAGCCATGGATTTAAAGCTCCTGGGAGGAGAGATGCTCTGTCAGAAAGATGCATTTTTATGTTCTTCAAAAGGGATAGAAATTGAAATTGCATTTACTAAAAAAATCGGAGTCGGCTTTTTTGGTGGAGAAGGATTTATTCTCCAACGACTAACAGGAGATGGATTAGCTTTTGTACACGCGGGGGGAGCAATTATTGAAAAGGATTTAAATAGTGGTGAATCGCTTCTCATCGACACAGGATGCCTGGTAGCGATGC
Source organism: Bacteroidia bacterium (assembly GCA_038219845.1). Classification (GTDB taxonomy): domain Bacteria; phylum Bacteroidota; class Bacteroidia; order UKL13-3; family UKL13-3; genus CAINMV01. The sequence goes on along the minus strand of JBBRJE010000396.1, from coordinate 1,981 downwards.
AATCTTCAGTTGATTTTGATGTTCAGCTTATGCATGGATTTAAAAACGCCTTGTTTGGAGGGGAAGGTTTATTCTTAACGAAACTTACCGGCCCCGGGAAAATATTTCTTCAAAGCATTCCCTTTTCGCGCCTTGCCGACCGGATTGTCTCCGCTTCAACGAGATACGGAGGAAAGGAAGAAAGCAGCGGGGGATTATTGGGTGGAATTCTAGGAGTTCATTAAACCTGAAAGCCGGCATTAGCTATCGCTAATACCGGCTTTTAAAATAAGTTTCAATTCATTAAAAAGGTTTATTCTTTATTATAATTAACCCTGTTATGCGCATTAAATCCAAAGGAAGCTCCAAAGCGGAAACCTTCTCTTGTAGGAATAATGAAACAATTCAAGGGGATATTCAGCCTACCGGATTTGAATGTTTTTCCTACTGCGAAAATAAATGAGGTGCTGATACGGGCGTCGCCCCGGCTATCAAACCGTTCGAATAAGTCATCCGGGTTGGTGAATCTGTTTGCCAATTGAATATTCCCATTGCTATCTGTAAACAATTGCGCTTTTTTTACAATATTAATTGTGGGTCCTAATGCGAATTCCAATCCATTTTTATTATTCCTGAAGCCAAGTAAGGCGGTCATGCTTGGAATAAATAAGCCCTGGTCTAATCCGGTGACCATAGGCAAAAACTCCACAAGGGCCTGGAAATTACCGGAATTGATATATTGTTTCTCAAATTGGTAGCCGAAATTTATCATAAACGGATAGGCATGATATCCTCCATCCTTTCTTTCCATAGCAAGTGTTTTACCAATATCTCCGGTAAATACAGTAAATCCAACCCTTGGCCCATCACTTCTTAATTGTAACTGATATGGGGTATTAATACTGTTTTCATAGTCATCCTTTCGTGTAAGCTTTGCTACCAGAGCTGCATCATTGGTAATTCCATACATATTATTCATCGTAATCTGTATCATGCTGCGTATCTCTGAAGGAATCTGAAGGTACTCATTGATTTGTACTTTTTCAAAGGTATTGGATGCAACATCCAGTAATTTAAACGTTATAATAATTTGCTGGCTCATGACCTCTATATTTCCAGTGAACATTTTTTCAACATCCAATTGTTTGCCCAAGCCGGTAAGACAAATTTTACTGAAGCAATATTTTGTTTTTAGGCTGTCGGTATGTGTTTTATATTCGATATCATACTTATCCATCACCTGGTATTTGTCCAATTTCTCCAACTCTTTCCGTACAATGGCTGTTATAGGGTTTTCTTCATTGTCCACGTTGGTATTGCGGGTGTCAATTTCCAACAACGCCATTGTAGGCTTATTATTTAGATTGCTGGTTTGAGCTTTCAGTGGGTTTGCAATGACTACTAAAATAAATATTGCAATAAAATTAATTGTTTTGAATCGGTGTTTCATGATATTAAAAATTTATAAGCGCAAAACAATATCCTATGCTGCGTCTTTAAAAATTAAAGAATCCGGGTGGCTCGAGATTATTTGCAGCTTATCATAAAAACTGCCTTGAAATTCATATAAGATTGGAATTAATTGCAAAAAATGCAAATGAGAATTTCTTTTTGCATTTTATATTTTTGAATCCAAAAGGCGATTCTATTTGAGGAATTCAATATTTCTTTTCAGCCCATTGTATTTTGTTCTTTTAATTGGGGAATTTTTAAAAACAATTTTGAATACATCTTCCGTGATCTCTTCCCAATCATTCTTCGTGAAATCAAGCAGCTCGGCCTTCGGTTCAAAGGCAGGTTCCGAATGTGGTTTACTAAACCGGTTCCATGGGCATACATCCTGGCAAATATCACATCCGAACATCCAATCATTAAATTTACCTTTTACCTCTTCAGGAATTGCTTTTTTTAATTCGATGGTAAAATAAGAAATACACTGGCTGGCATTTATTTCTTTCGAAGGTAGGATGGCCTCGGTGGGGCAGCTGTCAATACAGGCGGT
>JBBRJE010000395.1:0-2544 GCA_038219845.1 Bacteroidia bacterium | reverse complement strand
ATATACTTTATCGTGGACCAACCTGCAGTTTGATTCCTTGAATAATGGAAAGAAATTTTGGGCGCGCTACGACAGGCGTCATGATATTTCTGTGGTAGGCATCTATAAGATTAACCCCCATATTACCGTTAGCGCCGTTTGGGTATATGGTACGGGCAATGCCATCACCTTCCCTGTGGGGTCGCAGCTGGCCATCCCGCATGCATCGCCTTACCAGGATTTTAAAGGGACACCCGGCTCTTTCTCTTCTTATTTCATCGATCAGTTTGGCGGAAGAAATGAATTCAGGATGGCCGCCTATCACCGGATGGACATCGGAGTGCAGTTTCATAAGAAATTAAAATACTGGGAACAAACATGGGAAGTAAGCATCTATAACTTATACAACAGGGCCAATCCTTATTTTTATTATATCGGACAAAGTAAAAAAGATCCAACGAAGAGCGCTCTGAAACAAGTTTCTATTTTTCCAATTATTCCATCCTTAACCTATTCCTTTAAATTCTAAGATTCCAATGCATAAAATAATTAAATCACTGATCCTGGCCTTCACAGCTTTCTCTATGGGCTGTACAAAGGATGCCGACATCAAGCTCCCGGATTATGTACCTACCTTAACAGTGCATAGCTATATAAGTCCTAAAGACAGTGGAATGATCGTGTATGTAAATTTAACCAAGTCGGCATACAGTAATAATTTCATCGATCTGAATAATGTCACTAATGCTACCGTAAAGGTCTCCAATGGCGCCATAAGCAAGACGCTTGCTTTTGTTCCGGCAGCCCGGGCCGATGAGCTTTCATTCTATTATATCGACAGTATGGATTTTAAGATCGAAGCGGGAAAAACGTATACATTAAATATCAGCACACCTGATGGGAAGGCAGCAACAGCAACCACTACAGTACCGCAGGTGGTGCCTGATAACACATTAGAATACCATTTGGTTAAGACCCAGTTTGGCGATTCGGTTTATCATTTGAAATTCACATTCTTTGACCCTGCAGGCCAGGACGATTATTATAAATTCGGAGCTTACATTCTTGAAATAGATACCACTACGGATGAGCTTAATACTTCAAGCAATGAAGAGTATCAAACCTATTTCTCTAGCGACGGGAATTTAATTACTGCTACGATCGAGGCTTACCGTAGCTCTTCTTTCTTACAGCCGGAGCAGATCCGGGTGATGGATTTTCGCATTATGCATGTAACCCGTGAATATTATTTATATCAGCTGAGCATTCAAAATGGCGGTGGTGGCCCATTTAGGGAGCCCAGCGTGACCTTCACCAATATCAGCGGCGGGGTGGGAGTGTTTGCTGCATATAATTATGACCAGATATTTATAAGGTTGTAATCGTTAATTGTTAGTGTTAAAAGATAATGGTGAATCATATCATTCATTTTCTATTATTTCTAAGGGCATCATTAAAAAATAAATGACGACGATAATGGTTGCTGCGGCAGTTACCATAAAAGTGGCTTCCATCCCAAAACGGTACCAGATAAATCCTGCCAGCGAACTTGCAACTAAGGTGCTGAGACTTTGAAATGCGGAATATGTTCCGATGGCTGTGGCTGTATCTTTCTTCTCCGTGATATTGCTTATCCAGGCTTTGGATACACCTTCAGTAGCGGCAGCATAGATACCGTATAATAAAAACAATGCGAAGAAAATATAGATATTCGTATTGATTCCCATTCCAAAATATACCAGAGCGAATAAAATTAAACCAAATACAAATACTTTCCTCAATCCTATTTTATCGGCGAGCATGCCAATTGGAAAGGCGAAGAGCGCATAGATCATATTGTAAAAAACATACACAGCAATCACCATGGTGTCGCTCAGTCCGCTCTGTCTCGTTTTTAATAATAAGAAGACATCTGAGCTATTGAAGAGGGCGAAAGCCAATAGTCCAACAACCAATTTTCGATATTGGGGCGGACTCTGTTTCCAGTATTGAAGGAATGAAAAAAATCGGACCCTGGATCGGACTTCAATAATTTTAATCTTGCTTGTTTTTTTATCCTTAAGCAGGAACGAAATTATCAATGCCAGGAGCCCGGGTGCAAAAGCGATAAAGAATAATGTTTTATAATCTTCCGGATTATAATATAAATAAATTAAAGCAAGGGTTGGGCCTAAAACGGCGCCCAGCGTATCGAGTGCCCGATGGAAGCCAAATACTTTTGCCTTAGTTTGGGGTGTTGCCTCATCTGATAAAATTGCATCGCGGGCCCCGGTTCGTAATCCTTTACCCAGGCGGTCTAATGCCCGGGAGAAAAATATCCATACAGGATAAATGAATATAGCCATCATCGGTTTTGATAAGGCGCTTAAGATATATCCCAGCCTCACGAAAGGAACCCTGCTGCCTCTGCTATCCGATAGCTTTCCAAAATATCCTTTACTCAAGCCGGCAAGTGCTTCAGCAAAGCCTTCCAGGATGCCTATAAGTACAATAGAAAAACCGATACTTTTAAGATAAACGGGCATCACGGGGTATAGCATCTCACTGGCGATATCGGTGAAGAGG
>JBBRJE010000394.1:0-2568 GCA_038219845.1 Bacteroidia bacterium | reverse complement strand
AGCAAAACCACGTCTAATTGTAACAATTCTTTTATATTTTTGTATTACAAAAGAAAAGAAAAAAATCAGAACTATGTTTGATAGTATTTGGGGGGATATTAAAGGAACTTTCAATCAACAAAAAAATGTTGTGCCAAAACTGATATTAGCCAATATCATTGTTTTCGTCATCATTAACGGATCGAAGCTTAGCTTAATGTATCTTTTTTCGAAAATTGGAGGCTTTAATGCCTTTGCCGTACTCGATTATCTTTCGCTTCCTATCCATGTGGAAGAGCTGGTATGGAAGCCCTGGACGCTCCTTACCTATGGCTTCCTTCATGACGGCTTCGGTCATATATTTTTTAATATGCTCTTCCTGTATGTCTTTGGAAATATCCTGCAGGAGTACCTCGGAAATAAAAAGATCCTTACTTTATTTTTCGCAGGTATCATAATAAGCGCGCTGGGGGAAACACTCGCCTTCCAGATTATACGTTATACTTCCAATACCTATCCCGACGGACATACCATTGGGGCCTCCGGAGCTGTGATGGCTATTATGGCAGGTGCAGCCACCCTGCTCCCCGACTATAGCATTCGTGTCCTCTTCTTTGATATCCGGTTGAAATATATATTCTTATTTTATTTTTTTATTGATCTTGTCAGCCTTGCCAGCGAACCCAACTGGGGTGGCCATGTGGCACACCTGGCAGGAGGGATCTTTGGATATTTATATATAAAAGATATTTACAGGCATTCTTATGTCGACAGCTTTATTGAGAATCTGCAAACCATTTTCAAGCCTAAGCCAAAATTAAAAGTAACTTACAAAAAAGATAACTTAAAAAATTCCGGATCCTCGTCTGCAAGAAGGCAAAATCAAAAGCCCAACCAACAAGAGATCGACGATATCCTGGATAAAATTTCCCAGAGTGGCTATGACAGCCTTACCAAGAACGAGAAAGAGCTACTCTTCGCCGCAAGTAATGATGATTGATAAGGATTGGGTATTTGGTATTTAGTATTTAGTATAAAGTATAAAGTATTTAGTATAAAGTATTTAGTATTTAGTATTTAGTGTAAAATATTTAGTATTTAACGTGCCGCTTGGTCTTTCATTTGTATTTTGCATTCATTCCTTCACTCCTTCACTCTTTCATTCTTTCATTTCGCGTTTCGCGACTTCCTTCACTCTTTCATTCTTTCATTTCGCGTTTCGCGACTTCCTTCACTCTTTCATTCTTTCATTCTTAATGTCCTTAGTTCCCGAATACAATTCATACTCCAAATTCCGGCATTCTATGGTGGCATTAAAAAATTCTATTCTGCGGGTGGCTTTTAATCCTATTTTTTTTGCCAATTCCATATTACCAGTGAATATATATCCAAATTTACCTTTGCATTTTTGTTTGAAAAAATCCCCAATGCCTTTGTACAGCGGAATTAAATCTGATTCTTCTCCTACGCGCAAGCCATAGGGTGGGTTAAGCACCACTACTCCCGGACCTTCTGGAATGGGCGTATCTTCAAAATTACAAAGCTCAAATTCAATCATATGATCGACCCCCGCAGTTTGGGCATTACGCTTTGCATTAACAATAGCCTCATTGCTGAAGTCGGTTGCTATAATTTTATTCTTGATGGTATGCAAAGCTTTTTTCTTTGCTTCCTCACGCACGCCCAAATAAAATTCAGGATCATATCCTTTAAAATGCATAAAGCTATAATTGCTTCGCATCAGTCCATTGGCCCTATGGGTGGCCATTAAAGCCGCTTCAATGGCCAGGGTTCCGGCGCCACACATAGGATTAATAAAATGATCTACTGTATTCCAACGGGTGCTGTAAATTATTGAGGCCGCCAGGGATTCGGCCAATGGGGCTACAAAACTTATTTTACGGTACCCATGCTTGGCAATGGTATCACCGCTTGTATCCAGGTAAACACTAGCTTCCCCGCTACTCCAGAACACAAAGATCACTGCCTCCTTTCCTTCCTTGCTGCTGTTAAGGCGCTCCATCTGCAAGCTGCGGAAACGGTCGTTAATAGCATCTTTGGTTAGTAAATTGGTGAATAGCGTATTGTCTATCTCCTCATTATTGGTTACCGATTGAACAGTTATTTCCTTATCCATATCAAGATAATCTTCCCATGCTATTTCTTTACAACCGGCATAAAACGCATCTTTATTTTCTGCATCAAATCCTGCAATTTTATATAGAACCTTCGCTGCCGTTCTTAAATAAAAGTTCATACGGATACAATCATTCCAGCTTCCCTTCGTGCTTACACCGGAGCGTGTGGAATCTGTAGTTTCATACCCAAGATCGAGAAGTTCTTTTTGCAAATAGATCTGGCAACGATTGGGGCAGGTGATAAATATTTCAGAAGGGGAATGGATGGATTGCATAAGGAGTTGTTCGTTGTTAATTTTTGATTGTTAACGGACAATTAACAAACAGAATAAAATACAAAGGTAGGGTTTTTAGGCTGGGGCAACGGGTTCCTTTTGCCTTTGTTAGCTTGTAATGCCACATTTAAATTAAGGATAAGCCAAAAGGAACCCGTTGCCCCAGCCTAAAAACC
>JBBRJE010000393.1:0-2618 GCA_038219845.1 Bacteroidia bacterium | reverse complement strand
ACATACAGCCTGTTGGCATAGGTGGATTCATAGCACGGATTATGCCAGCCTGGCATGAAGGAATTCACCCAGGTGCTTCGTCCGCGGTACCAGTTTTTCATCCATACAATTTCCTGGCTATAGGCGGTGCTGGTATGTCCGTTATATAAATCCTGACCTAGTATTTGCCAACGCACAAAATGACGAAGCTGGGGCACCTCCAGGTAAGCTGCTACGGAGTCGATATATTTATTGATATTGTAAGGGGAAAGGAGGGAAAAGTATAAGCTGGTCCACCTGCAGCGAAGCTGGTCACGATAATAATTCTCGGTATTGAGCTGGTCGAACCACCATAAGGTATTATTGGGGGTGCAGCCGCACCATCCATTGGTATCATTGCTGCCGCACGAATTGCAATTGCCCAGGCTATAATTAAAATCCCATAATGGACCCATCACCAGCTTACCTCCTGCCGAACTTTTATTCTTGAAGAAATAGGTGCTGGCCCTGTAGGCATCAATATTGTGGGTGATTTCATTCAGGATAAAAAAATCTATAAAGGATCCTACATCAATATATTTCCTATAACCCGTGACCAGGTTATTCATATTCACGCTCAATAAATTCTGTTCAAAGGAATCCAGGTAGGCTTCAATATAATTTCGTTGTGCCTGGGTTATATCCAGTCCATTGGGATCGGAAGTTTGGAAACGCACGGTTTTACTTTGTATGTTTACCGTTGTCACATGGGAATTCCAGGTACCCAGACCAGGGTCGGCGTTCCAGTCGACCTTAAAAATATAACCGCCCGTAAGCGAATCCCCAGCATTATGATTGGGCTTGATCTGCGTGATTCCTACACGGTTCTTATCGATCTTGATTTTCTCCATCAGCACATACACCCCCGCATAAGCGGTATCAAGATATACCTCCACAAAGCGGCATCTGGGGGCATACCATCCCATCTTACGGGCAAGGTCATACATCATCACATTACGCATGAGCGTCTTGTCATTGTAAGGAGCATAAAGAATAAAATCGCTTTCCTTTGGAAAATCAAGCAGTTTCACATTATCTGGGTTGGCTATCGAATCATAGGTAGTGATGCCGTATGATTTTTGCGGAAAGCTAAGCGACGAAGCGCCATGCAGCTCAATGCCTATTTTACCGCTATAATCATTGGCTGAATCCGTTAAGTGATTTTGATCGGAGCCATTATTAATCAGGCGCATCATGATTGTTTTCTTCGGTTCATTCACGATCACCGCATTGTTGGTGATGAGCTGTAATATGGGCATATGACTGTAGAATGGAGGCTTGAACCAGGCCGGATTCTGGGCATACACCACCGCGGTGGTATTCATGCCTGCCATCAGGTAAGGGATGGCGGTGAGATCATTATCAGTGCCTGAGGTAGTAAAATTATGTACCTGAATGCATAGCACATTCGTACCGTTTTTTACCAGGTTTTTAATGGTGCTTTTACTGATGAAAAAATATTCAGCATTCAGGCCACGGTAGAGATTGGCTTCATGGGCTGAAGCAGCGGGTGAATTGTAATAGGGGATGACACCTGGGCTTCCAATATTTTTGCGGGCCACTTCCACATTATTGATATAGGCTACAAATCCATCATCGTAATCAATGCTTAATAATAACTCTGTAATTTTTGAGGTATCGGAAATAGAAAATTGCTTTCGCATATACACACTATTGCACGTGCTGGTTACTGTGGCATCATCATTATCGCCATAACCTATGCCGCCATTGCCGGTAGCCCAGGTGGCGTCGTTGAAGCTCAGCAGACGCCAATTGGAATCGGGTTCGCTCACGCCTGTAAAGTAGCGCCATTGCTGGGATCCGTTGACCACTGTTTCAAAATGATTGACGGTATTCCCATAAAAATAATTATTTTGGGAGAAGGAGCCCAGGGATATAGCCAGGGCGAGAATTAAAAAGCAGGAATTTTTCATTAAATAGTATGGCAGGACAATATTAATAAAAATTTACCTGGTAAAGAGCTCACAGGAAATTTTGTGCCATGAAAGCAAGAATAAATAACACCTTTAGTTTATAATACAATGTCGTTTAGTTAAGTATTTATTAATGTAAAATCGGTTCAGGTTTCCGCTTCGCGGAAAGAAATGCATTTTAACACAGAGAACACAGAGATTAATACACAGAGAGGGCGCAGAGGAAAACAATTATTGATTTATACACCTGGATTTCTCTGTGCCCTTCCTGCCCGGAGTGGCGGGATGTATTTTTAACTCTGCGTCCTCTGTGTTAAAACAAACCGCGTAGCGGTCCTAATCTTAAATAAACGACATTAGATTATAATAAGAATTTGGAATACAGTCAAGTAGTTCCATATATGTATAAAGGAATTGGAATGAACCCGAAGGCCTCTTAGCACGAAACCTTCCTCTGTGAAGGAAAGGCAAACTCTCTAATATTCTACCCACGAATTCTTTCCCGCTGAGGCGGGACAGGCTCTATCGGAAGATAATACAGGTGCACTGATAAATCAAAGCTTTAACACCGACACATCAAATTAGGAAATACCCTATTAGCCAGTAACAATACGTATCTGTGAAAAAGTTTGGGCAATAAAAGCCCAAAGCATAACTGCTGTAATA
>JBBRJE010000392.1:0-2671 GCA_038219845.1 Bacteroidia bacterium | reverse complement strand
TCGGTTCAGGTTTCCGCTTCGCGGAAAGAAATGCATTTTAACACTGAGAACACAGAGATTAAATACAAGCAGAGGGCGCAGAGGAAAACAATTATAGATTTATACACCTGCATTTCTCTGTGCCCTTCCCGCCCGAAGTGGGCGGGATGTATTTTTAACTCCGTGTCCTCTGTGTTAAAACCAACCGCGTAGCGGTTCCTAATCCTAACTAAACGACATTGGGTTATTATCATTAAATTCACGCCTCTTAATTTTTTATTTCTAAAAAAAAGCAGCCATCAAATACGCTATTGTTGATATTGAAACTTCCGGTGGACATGCCTCCCTGCATCGTATCATTGAGATCGCTATCGTGGTCACCGATGGAGAAAAAGTGCTGGCCAGCTATGAATCATTAATTAACCCCGGCCTGCGTATACCTCCATTTATCACAGGACTTACCGGGATCACCAATGAGGCAGTGCAGGGCGCTCCCTCTTTTGCCCAGGAAGCTCCTGCAATTTATGAGCTCTTAAAGGATTGCGTTTTTGTTGCACATAGCGTGAATTTTGATTACTCGTTTGTAAGCAACGAGCTGAATTTGAATGACTACTTATTCAACCCGTCAAAGCTTTGCACCCTGAGGCTAAGTCGTAAAATATTTCCGGGTTATAAGCATTATTCCCTGGGTAATATCTGCAGCTTCCTTGGTATCAATATAGAAAACCGACACCGCGCCATGGGTGATGCATATGCTACCTTTGAATTATTCAGGAAACTACTCGTGCAGGATCATGAGAAGGAGATTGAACGATCCTTGAAGCGGAATAGTTTCGAACAAACCCTGCCCCCGCATCTGCCCAAAGAGCAGTTTGAAAACCTGCCCTCCCATGCCGGGGTTTATTATTTCCATGATGAGCATCGTAAAATTATTTATATCGGTAAAGCCATTAATATAAGGAAGCGGGTAAGCTCCCATTTCACAGGTAATATAAAGAGTCCGCAGCGCCAGTCGTTTTTAAGAGAGATACACAGCATCAGCTTTGAGCTAACAGGCAATGAGCTCATCGCCCTGCTGCATGAGTCGTGTGAGATCCGTGCCTGGTGGCCCAAGTACAACCGTGCACAGAAAAAGCCGGAACGCAGCTTTGGACTTTTTGAATATACCGGTAATGACGGCTTTATCCGCCTTGCCCTCGATGCTATAAATAAAAATAATACCCACCCTTTGGCCCGCTTTGATACCTATGCCGCCGGCCACGACAGCCTGATGAATTTAGTCAGAGAACATACCCTATGTATTCATAAAACTTCAGTACCCACAACAGGGGAAATTGCTGATCGCTGTGGGCAGGAATGCTCCTGTAAAAAGGGTGCCGAGGCTTATAATAAAAAGGTGAATAAAGCCATGGAACAATTGGTCAGTGATAATAAAAGCTATGCTGTTACAGCCCGCGGCCGAAGCCCGGAAGAAACCGCTTTTATAGTTGTTAGAAATGGATTGTACCTTGGGTATGGTTTCATGGAAGCAGCCAAATTTTCTTTGACGCTAATGGATGAATTTATTAAGCCCGTAAAACACAATAGCAGCGCCTTGCCGGCTATTAAAAGTTTTACATCCCGTTATGAAGCGGAATATAAAATGATTGAGCTGATATAACATCATTGTCAAATGACCTACCAGGATTTCCCATACGTTCGGGCTAAGTATGTCTTATCTACAATACCAAGGATGTAGACAGAGATTCCGGTTTTGTTTGCACTCATACCAATTTGATAAAACTCTCTGGTTGTTCCATCAGCATATTTTATGGTGTGAGATCCATATCCTATATTAGGATTAGAAACAGTTTTGTTTTCGCTGTTTTTACCATCCAAGAACCATAATTTACATGCTGGCATTAATTGCAGAATGATGCGGTGCAACTCTTGCATATCACTACGCTTGGGTTCAGGTTGGCAGGAAATATATTCTTTGATTTGTTCTTGCACGTTCATATAAAATTAATTGTTTATTCCCACGAATGTGGGAATCTATAAAAGTGGAAAATATATTCGTTGCCCCGTCCTATTGCCGCATGTTAGCCTTTCGTTGTTTTTATTTTTCGGTTTGTCCGTTATACGTTGGGTCAAAATCTACCATCCATTCTATTCCGAATTTATCCCTAAACATTCCAAAATATGAACCCCAAGGGCTGTCGCCCATTGGTTCTTCAATAGTGCCGCCTGCTGAAAGTCCGTTAAATAATTTGTCGGCTTCTTCTTTGCTTTCGGCACTTATAGAAATTTTGGACCTGTTTTCATTTTCATTTACCGGACCCATACTTTCTGGAACGTCATTAGCAATTAAAATGTTTTTGCCAATAGGCAAAGCAATACGCATTATTCCATTTGATATACCTTTGAAATGCAAAATCGTTGTAAACTCTCCGCCAAATACTGACTTGTAAAAATTGAATGCTTCTTCTGCATTTCCGTTGAAGTTAATATGAGGATTGATAAGTGCCATAATTTTAATTTTTAAATTGTATAATTATTTTATTAATTATTTTTATCCAAATTCTTCGCTGCTAAAATTTCTACTATTAAGTAAGTTCATTTTTTAATCGAAAGAATTCCTCGCAGCTTGCTGCGGGGTTTGTATTATGTATTTTTGAATTCTGCATTATGAGGGTTGGTATGTGTGCTTCAT
>JBBRJE010000391.1:0-2714 GCA_038219845.1 Bacteroidia bacterium | reverse complement strand
ATGAAGCGGCTTTCTTCTGGCATCTTATTCAATACATCCAGCGCCGATCGGCTCATAAAACAAAAATCACCGCTATTATGCGGGATCTGAATATTTGAAAAACGCGATTGTACTTTATAAAAATATTTGGAAGTAACCCTTTTCAGCAAGCCTTCATCGTCACGCATGGTACGAACACCATAGGAGATGTCGATCCCTTTTTTATAATTCGCATAAAATTTTTCAAGAAGCTCCGGCGGGTCCTGCAAGTCGCCATCAATCACCATTACACCTTCGCTTGCCCGCACGCACGATAATCCGGCGGTAAGCGCCAGCTGGTGCCCGAAATTGCGGGATAAAAAGATACACTGATAACGTTTATCGGTGAGGGCCAGCTGGTGCATTAATACCGCGGTGCTGTCTTTGCTTCCATCATTAACAAAAATAACTTCAATTTTGGCCTGGAAATTATCCATGAGTGTATTCAATCTTTTCACCAAGGCTTCGAAACCGGCTTCCTCGTTAAACAGCGGAACTACAATATTTATTTGTGGCGTCATCTCTTGCCGGCAAAAATATATTTTAATTGGAGATATTTGGGACTGAGATTTTTTTTTAAGCAAACGGGAATTGCGGGAAGGACAGAAGTGCACCATTTCCTATGGGATTTGGACCTTTCAGGACTATGAAATTTGTCATTATTAAAATTTGATTTGATTTTTCAAAACTATTGCAATGCCCCGAAAGGGTATAATCTAATAGCAATGCGTAATCACCAATAAGAAATTACCCCTCTTAACTACTAACAACTTATTTGCTTAACTTCGCGCCACAATATGAGCGATGCTATTAAACATGAGTGCGGAATTGCCCTTCTGCGCTTGCTTAAGCCTCTCGATTACTACAAAGAAAAGTATGGTAGCGAGTACTACGGGCTAAAAAAATTATACCTTTTACTGGAGAAACAACACAACCGCGGACAAGATGGGGCAGGGGTGGTAACGATTCGTCTTAACCCTAAGCCAGGCGAGCGTTATATCAGTCGCAAGAGGAGCGATTCCGGCAATCCTATTGCAGATATTTTCAAGCAGATCAATACCAAAATAAAAGAGCCGGGGTCAAATGCATACAAAGGCGAGGTATTAATGGGGCACCTCAGGTATGGAACCTTTGGAGGGCAAGGCATAGAGAACTGCCATCCTTTCCTCAGATTAAACAATTGGATGAGCCGTAACCTGGCCGTTTGTGGTAATTTTAATTTCACGAATGTGGATGAGCTTTTTGATCAGCTGGTGGAATTGGGACAGCATCCCAAAGAGAAAAGTGATAATGTGACCTTGCTTGAAAAGATAGGGCATTTTCTGGACGAAGAGAACCAGCGTGTTTTTGATCTGGGGAAGCAGGATGGACTTGATAATATGGCCATATCACAAAAGATACAGGAGGAGCTGAGCATTGAAAATGTACTCAAGCCAACCTTTAAAAAAGTAGACGGCGGCTACACTATTTGTGGCGCCATCGGTCATGGAGATTCTTTTGTGATGCGTGACCCCAGTGGCATACGTCCTGCCTTCTATTATTATGACGACGAGATTGCTGTAGTTACTTCTGAACGCCCTGCGATTCAAACTGCCTTTAATGTGCCATTGGAAAGCATTAAGGAGATTACGCCGGGATGCGCATTGGTAATTAAAAAGGATGGCAAAATTTCAGAAGTGAGGATCCTCAATTCAATGGAAAAAAAATCATGCTCCTTTGAAAGAATATATTTTAGCAGGGGCAATGATAAGGACATCTATATTGAACGTAAGAAACTGGGCTATTATCTCGCCCCCGAAGTATTAAAAGAAATAAATTACGATATAAAAAATACTGTATTCAGCTATATCCCAAATACGGCTGATAAAGCTTTCTATGGCCTGATCGATGGGGTGAATAATTATCTTAATAACTGGAAGATTCATGAAGTGGAGCGCATTATAAAGGAGAAAGGAAATGTTTCTTCCCAGGAGCTTGAGGAGATCATGTGGACCCAGCCCCGCCGCGAGAAAATCGCAATAAAAGATGGCAAGCTCCGCACCTTCATTACACAGGATGCCGACCGTGAAGATATGGTGGCCCATGTATATGATGTCACTTATGGCGTACTGAATAAAGGTTCCGATAACCTGGTGATGATCGATGATAGTATCGTGAGGGGCACCACGCTTAAACAAAGTATTTTAAGGATCCTTGACAGACTTGGACCTAAAAAGGTTATCATCGTATCCTCAGCGCCACATATCCGTTATCCGGACTGTTACGGTATTGATATGAGTAAGATGGGCGATTTTATTGCATTCCAGGCTTTGATTGCGCTGCTGAAAGCAGAAGATAAAGAGCATCTTTTATCCGAAACTTATAATGCCTGTAAGGCAGAATTACTTAAGCCGATAGCACAAATGCATAATTGTGTGAAAGACCTTTACAGTAATTTCACCGATGCTCAGTTAAGCAGAATGATCACCCGGATACTTACCCCTGAAGATATGAAGGCCGAGGTATCCATCATCTACCAAACAATTCCCAACCTGCATAAAGCTTGTCCGGGCCATACCGGCGACTGGTATTTCTCCGGGGATTATCCAACACCCGGCGGCAATAAAGTAGTGAACAAAGCTTTTGTGAATTATATAGAAAAAAATAACGAACGGGCGTATTAATCACGAGCCTTTCATGAAATATCAGGCTATATA
>JBBRJE010000390.1:0-2729 GCA_038219845.1 Bacteroidia bacterium | reverse complement strand
TCCTTTGCTATACCTACAACCCAATATAATCAACCCTTCTAAATTCAGAATTGCCATGTTACAAATATTCATTTTGTATTTTTGTACAAAGTTAAATTAAAAATCTATTCCTCCTTTTCATTGCAGCAGCATGAAAAAAATATGATAAATGAATTGGCCAAGTTTGAAAAGGGGGTTTAAAACCTACCTACAGTTAGAGAAGAACCTCTCGAAAAATACGATGGATGCTTACCTTCATGATTTGGAGAAGTTAAGCCAATTTAACGATGCGTTTAATCTTGAGCTATCGCCGCAGGAATTTACTTTGAAGCATCTGCGTGAATTTATTGGATGGCTGAATGAAATGGGGCTGAGTGCCTTTTCTCAGGCCCGGATCATCTCGGGCGTTAAAGCATTTTTCGATTATCTGCTTCATGAAGATATCATTGTTAACAGTCCCGCCGAACTCATTGAATCGCCGCGGCTGGCGCGTACCCTGCCGGATATATTAGCGGAAGCCGAAATTGAATCGATCATCAATTTCATTGATCTTTCCAGACCCTTTGCGCATCGTAACAGGGCCATGGTGGAAATACTTTATTCCTGCGGACTAAGGGTATCTGAGCTGGTGGGCTTAAAGCTTACGGATATTTATAAGGAGGAGAAATTTATTCGTATCGTGGGTAAAGGAAATAAGGAGCGCCTCGTTCCGATAGGGAAAATTGCTTTAAAGCAGATCGATAATTATATGGCAGAACGCAAGCTGGTGACTTCCGACGCGGCCTCCGAAAATATTCTTTTTTTAAATAATAGGAGGAAGCCTATATCCAGGGTGATGGTATTTTTAATTATTAAAAAATTGGTTCGCGACGCTGGAATTAATAAAATTATTTCTCCCCATACCTTTCGTCATAGTTTCGCTACCGCACTTATTGAAAATGGTGCCGATCTCCGGGCCGTGCAGGCCATGCTGGGTCATTCAAGCATTACCACCACGGAAATTTACACCCACCTCGACCGCCGTTATTTAAGTGCCGTGATTAATGAATTTCATCCCCGGGGCAAGCGCTTGAAACAATAATATAGTTAAAAGCTTTTGCCGATGCCAAAGGATAGATGAAACTGCCATGGATACTCCCGGAACCATAAGTTGTTTTTGGAGAGGCTGGTTAAGGCCATCTTAAACTCCGGGGCGATGCTGTATTCCACATTCCTCTTTACTTTATAATTAAATCCAAAACCCATAATTCCATTAAACGTGTTTTGATACGATGGGAAAATATTAGCCGTGGTATTTTTATTAATCGCAGTGACAAAGCCTACATTGTCTGCGTCAGGAATCTTAATATTTATTCCACGCATATACATAAAAGAAGTGCCCAGGCTGAGGGTATAAGAAAACCGGGAATTCTTATCCATCGGTAAAATGTATTCCAGGATGAGGGGGATTTCACGGAGGGAATATTTATTGGTGAAGGAATTATTATTGCCAATGGAGATGCTATCTGTTGTATTGGTCATATCCGATTCTTTAATGGAACCGTCGACCTGCTGCAAGGAGATAGGATCACCACAATTACAAGTTGCTTTTTGAGTGTTATAATAAAGACTTTGATTCACAAAGGTGAAATAAAAGCCTGTTTTTAACCTAATGTTTTTCTGTACTTCCATTTTCAGGGTAAACCCGAACGATTGGCTGAAGCCGGCCTTGCTAATGCCTTTACGTAAAGTTTTGTTGCTGGTGGTGGTTTTGGTTGGGATAATATTTGTGGTAGGATCGCGAAGAATGATATTGCTTAATCCAGCGGCATAGTCGAATCCGAGAACAAATTTATTCTCATTATTTTTAGGTCTTAACGGTGGCAATGGTGACGAATCCACTGTTGAATCCGGTTCTGCAATAGGAATCCTTACAGCCAGCAGAGTATTATCTATTTTTGATTCAAATGGGAATCCTTTTAATGGAAAGGGTCCCTTCCTTGAGGGAAGGATATTTACGAATTGATGAGTTCGTACGGTAAAATATTCATTGGGATTCGTGGCGGGGTTCAAGTATAATAGTTCGGGTTCGATGCCTGAAGGGATGATGGAGCCTTCGGCTGGATTGGCCGTATAATTATTCGTTCTTATCACTTGACGTGTATCCGACGGTGTTGCCATTGCAGTAGATGTGGGAGCAGTAGATTTTACGGTGACAGTATTGGAAACAGATTCGATTTTATCGGGGGCGTAAGCAGTACCTGTTCTGGTGCCGGAAGTATTGGCGTAGAGCCACCATGCCGTAGCGGTGCTTACCAGTAAAACAGGCAGCCAGAGGAGGTACCTGCGTTTGCGCCTCACCGGCATTTCCGCATTGAGCTTTTTCAGCAGCTGCTGCCACGTAGCATGCTGGGGCTCTTCTCGATAATCATCAAATTTATTTTTTAATGAGCTCATGGGTTAATTTTTCGTTTGTATAAAAAATGTTTTTTCAATCAATTTCTTTAAGAAGGCTTTGCTCCTGTTGAGCTGTGATTTGCTGGTTCCTTCGCTTATGCCCAGCAGCTCTGATATTTCCTTATGTGTGTATCCTTCGATGGCGTGCATATTAAGAACCATACGGTATCCTTCCGGCAGATCCTCCATGAGTTTTAGAATATCTCTTGCACTGATATTATCAATGATATAATCTTCAACACCCGAATCCTGGGATTTATATTCATCAAATGGCATCCTGCTTAATTTCCGGTAATGCTCAATGGCGGTATATA
>JBBRJE010000389.1:0-2760 GCA_038219845.1 Bacteroidia bacterium | reverse complement strand
ATCATATTTAGCCTTGTAGCCCATTCCATTACTTAGGTATAATGTTATCTTTTTGGTTCCCTTTCCCAAAGTAATACTATCGGTATTGAACCATGAGGAGGCAAATAAACAATCGTTTGAAATTCTTAATGGCGAAAAACGTGAGCCATCTTCTTGTAATGCCCATATGCACTCGCCATTTAAATTAAATTTAGCCATGTAAAAACTTGCACCGCCCGGAGAAGTGAGGGTGATACCATTATCTAAATGAGTAACTCCCTGATAATTGCCTGAACAAACAATTTGATCTTGCGAATCCGTCTTTTCAGAAAGAAAAATTGAAATATCCATTTGTTTTACCCAGACAGTGCTACCAGAAACATTGTTTAATTTCAAAAATAAATAACCGCCACCGCCAGTATGTGTTAAGTATTGTATTCCATCTATCGTTAGTCCTGCAATCATTATTCCTGCATATAAGTTTCCACTGGTATCAGTGCATAGGCTTTTTACATCCCCATATCCATAGTAATTTTTTTCCCAGAGCTTATTTCCTGTTGCATCATATTTTACGACCAGAACACCGTCATCATGTTGACTGCTGATGAAAGAATTTCCAAATTTATCGTGCGTTGTTTTATTTGACCATGTTACAACTGATCGGAAAGGCTCGGATTGCGCCCATTGTATGTCCTGACTATAACTGAAAAGGCTCAGCAACGAGGACAATAAGCATAGTTGTATTTTTCTTTTCATGATACATTATTTTAACCGGGGTTCGAGATTATTAATTTATCATCAGTTATACCAATAGTTTACTTGATTAAAAGTAATTCTTGTATGTTCCTTATACAGGGATAATTCGTTAAAAAGGATTATTAATAGCCGAAAGGGGTCAATCCGAGTTTGATAAGCGTAAGCAAATTGCAGATACTTTAAGCGATCACAGGTTTTCATTATTGAATTAAACCGAACTTCAGGTAATTTGATTTGTTTACGCTATAATCTTGCCAATGCTCAAAAAAAATAAAATGTTGATTATCAAAACTTTATATAGCCAGCGCTTTATTATATTGAGCAAAATTTTGCTCGATTAACTTTTATTAATATTTTAGTTATCTCAATCCCTGAACTACACTTTCATGATAAGAATTTTACTCCTAATAATAGCTGTGTGTTTTTACGTGCATTGCTATGCTCAGCCCATTAACAACGGCATGTACTCGCAAAATGCTAATCTAACTGATACTGTTGGTATAAATCCTAACGCAGGAGGTTATCTCGATCAATTCTGGAACCCAAGTATGCCCGCACAGAATTTTTTAAAGGAAAGCCGAACCTATTTTATGCGTTACGGTGGAATCCAAGTCGAGAAAGAGTGCGTAATAACTGGAATTTTCAATGATTCCCCTCCCAGTAATCTTGATAAGACGATCAATGATTATATTCAGAAAGCTATTGTTATGCAAGATAATGGGATGGTGCCAATGCTAACCCTACCTTTAAATGAAGATTTGGATGATGATAACGATTCAACTTTTATTCTTGCAGCAAACCAAATTAAAATTCTTGTAAAAGAAGTTAACCTTGGATTAATCGCAAGAGCAAAACTTCCTGTTACGCACTGGGTGTATTCTAATGAACCTGAAGAAGGAGGTAAAATACTTGGAGTTCCTATTCACGGCTACGATAATACTGATGCCGCAAAATGGATACATCGCTACATAAAAGCATATTATGATGCTATAATGGTCACAGGTGGCGGAATTTGGCAGACATCATGGGGAACACCTGTATTTATTGGGCCAGAGCTTTATGGGTATGATAATTATAATCATGGTACAGGAAAAGTAAATGAACTCATTAAACAGTTGACTGGCCAAGCCCCTTACGGAACAATTAACGATATAAGAAACTATATTAATATTTTTTCTTGGCATTATTATCCTTTCAATGATGAAAGTCAGCAATTGATAGGAATTGCAGCACCGACAAGAGAAAATGTAATTGATATTTTACAAAAACCTACTGGTGTTCCCCGCTATATGACCTCGAATTCCCGTCCTCTTTTAGCTGATATTAATGAGGTGAAAAGTTATTTACCTTCCACTATCGGAGTAGCAATTACGGAGGCAAATATTTGTCATATTAATGATACTTCAGGAGTTTTTGCAAATGACAGCATCACCGGAACAGGCGCAAACAGCTTCATAGCCGGACAATTCTGGGCGGAAATGATGAGTGTAGGTATGGAGGGAGGCATGAAAATTCTAAATTTCTGGTCATCAATAGAGGGTCAATCCGCAGACGGTTATAGAACAAATGTTGGTTTTTTAAATACCGATCCCGATCCATCAAAGTTCGGAGGGACTTTAGGAGCAAAAAAATCTACTTTCTACCATTATAAAATGTTAGCAGATCATTTTCATGGAAATTTTTACAGAGGAAATTATATTCATAACAGCGTTTCTCCTACGCCTCCTACAACTTATTTTAAAGGGATTAAAACGTTTGCAAGCATGGAACCCGCAGGTATCAAAATTGTTGTTTTAAATCAGCACGATTTCGCTTACGACTTTCATGTTAATTTCAATGGTTCAGGTACAAATGTGTCAGGAAGAGTTACGCTTGATTTTAATTTTTCATCTGATCCGTCTTACGCAGGTCTAAATACATTTATGTATGATGGGGTATTGGCACTCCCAAGAAGGTCAACAACTTTACTTGTGTTTGATTGTGATGGTAATTTTGTTTCAAGAACAGACTATACTGAAGCTGAGG
>JBBRJE010000388.1:0-2765 GCA_038219845.1 Bacteroidia bacterium | reverse complement strand
GACCACGCAGCTTATTGATCGCATTGCAGAAAAACTGGGAAGAAAAATTTATGATACACCTGTTGGATTTAAATGGTTCGTTGATGGTTTGTTGGATGCATCACTTTGTTTTGGCGGAGAAGAAAGTGCCGGTGCATCTTTTTCAAGATTAGATGGAAGTGTTTGGACTACGGATAAGGATGGATTTACACCGGCATTGCTTTCAGCAGAGATCACTGCAAAAACAGGAAGCGATCCTGGTAAATTGTATAAAGATCTAACGAAAGAATTGGGTGAACCTTTTTATGACCGTATCTAAGCAAAAGCGACTCCTGAACAAAAAGAAAAACTAAGCAAACTTTCGGCGTCGCAAATAAAACACAAGGAGTTCGCCGGAGAAAAAATTGAAGACATTCTTACCAATGCTCCTGGAAATAGTGCCCCAATTGGCGGACTGAAAATTATTACAGAGAACGCATGGTTTGCGGCACGCCCTTCAGGAACAGAAGACATTTATAAAATCTATGCAGAAAGTTTTATAAGCAAATACCATTTGAAAAAAATTATTGATGAGGCGCAAACTATTGTCAATGCTGCATTATAGATGAATTAAACAGACGTATGAAATTAAAATTGATTCCCGCAGCACATGAGCTCATATCCAATATGAGAAATATTTTTCAGCTAAGTGATACTAAGCTCAACTACTTAAATGAAGAACCGCTGCGGGAAGAGCTATTTAGTTCTGATCAAATGGAACGTTTCGGTAAAATGCTGGCAACAAAACATAAGTTAAGCATAAACCCCGCAAAAGATCATTTACTCAAAAGGCTCGCGGATAATGAAACCACCCTGCAGGAAGTACGCAAACTCCTTACTGATTCTATAAAAAGAAACTACCAGGTGACGCCTGCCGGCGAATGGCTGATAGATAATTTCTACCTGATTGAAGAACATATCCGGATCGCTAAAACACATTTCCCCAAAAATTACAGTGAAGATTTACCCCAGCTTCTAAATGGAACATCTTCAGAAATTACACGCAGTTATGATATTGTTCTCCAAATAATTTCTCACAGTGATGGAAGAATAGATATCGGAAACCTTGGATGTTTTGTGAAGGCCTATCAAACAATTACCAATTTAAAACTGGGCGAATTATGGTCCATTCCCATCATGCTTCGGTTGGCACTCATTGAAAATATCCGGCGTGTTTCTGCACGTATCGCTATTGATAAAGTTGACAGGAACCTTGCCGATTATTGGGCGGAAAAAATGATTGACACTGCTGAAAAAAAACCTAAAAATTTAATACTGGTAATAGCGGATATGGCCCGGTCTAATCCGCCGATTGTGGGCCCATTTGTTTCCGAATTAATTCGCCAGTTACGTGGTAAAGGCCCTGAGTTGGCATTAGTGCTTAACTGGATAGAACAACAATTATCCGGAAGCGGCCTAACGGGTACCGAATTGGTAAATGCAGAAAATCAAAAACAGGCTGCAGACCAGGTGTCTATTAGTAACAGCATTGGAAGTCTTCGATTACTCGGAGCAATGGACTGGAGAACCTTCGTTGAATCACACAGCATTGTTGAAAAAATACTATTACAGGATCATGATGGAATTTACGGACAAATGGATTTTGCGACTCGTGACCGCTATCGTCACGTTGTTGAACTTATTGCAAAAAAAAGCACTTCCAGCGAGGAGGAAGTTGCCAACATTGCTATTCAATTAATGAATGAGAATACACTGCGGGAAGGTAGTGACCAGAGCGTTGCACACGTTGGATACTACCTTATAGGGCATGGGGTAGCGCAAACAAAAAAAGCAGCAAAAATGCGGGTGCCTGGTATTCGAAAGATGCTGCCCAGTATTAAAAGACGTGCTTTCTCTGTTTATCTATTTTTTATATTATTGATAACTACCGGCATAAGCACAGCAATTTTTATTAAAGTACATACAGAAACAAAAAATATATGGCTGCTCCTGTTAGTTGGTGTTCTTGCATTCTTATGTGCAAGTCAGCTCGCCATTACGGTAGTTAATTTTTTTGCCACATTACTGGTTAAGCCAAACCTTTTGGCAAGAATGGATTACTCAGAAAAAATACCTCAATCATCCAGTACTATGGTTGTAATTCCGGCAATGCTTACAACAGTTACTGAAATAGACAATTTAGTAGAAGCGCTGGAAGTACGGTTTTTAGCAAACAGAAAAGATCATTTACACTTTGGATTATTAACAGATTTTACGGACGCTTCGCAGGAAAGACTTGCTGATGACGAGATACTTTTAAAAACGGTAAAGAATGGAATTGAAGCGCTGAATAAAAAATATCAAAGAGAAAATAATGATTTATTTTTTCTCTTTCACCGCCCCCGAAAATGGAATCAACAGGAGAATGTATGGATGGGCTACGAAAGAAAACGCGGCAAACTTTCAGATTTAAATTCATTATTAAGGGGAATTACAAAAGAACATTTTTCATTGATTATAGGTAATCTATCCATTTTTCAGAAAATAAAATATGTAATTACTTTAGATGAAGACACGCAACTGCCGCTTAATTCCGCCTGGAAGTTAATCGGAACCATGGCGCATCCACTAAACCGCGCCTGGTATGATGAAAAAAAGAAGCGGGTAACAAAAGGATATGGAATCTTGCAGCCAAGGATAACCGTTAGCTTGCCCGACATAACCGGTTCGAGATATACGCGACTGCATGGAAATGAACCCGGCATTGACCCATATACACGTTCATCTTCGGATGTTTATCAGTATTT
>JBBRJE010000387.1:0-2801 GCA_038219845.1 Bacteroidia bacterium | reverse complement strand
CTTACGGTGGCCAAAGGATCAAGCCCGATTTCTACAACCTGAATATCATCGCCAAAAATCCTATAATTTATTAAATCTGTCATGTTGCAATAGTTAAAAAAATTTATTCTTGCTATGGATGCTCTCTTCGATGTTTTTTAGTTGAACATTGATGGCAGTTATTGATTGTGAAATTTCAATCGCAGAAATCACCAGGGAAAGTGTCATCAATATCAGGCTTATGCCAAAAATATATTTTGCAACCAGAAATTGTTCCGCAAAAAGAAGGAACATGCATATCACACTTAGCATAAGGCTTATTACCGCCAATAACTGCATATTCCGGATCAATGCCAACCTTTTGCGCAAACTTTTTAATTGCAACAAATCATTTTCATCATTTGTTTTCATATAGTCGTTATGCAATTCACGAATGAGGCGGGCAATTGCCAGGAACCTGTTTGTATACGCCAGCATAAGCAATGAGGTGGTGCTGAAAAGCAAGGCTGGCGTGGTTAATTGCAAATCCATAATTAATGTCACTATATTATGACAAAAGTAATGCAATAAATATAAAGAAGCAGCGTTTTTAAGTTTTAAAAAATAATGTTATTTTTACAATTTATAAATAGTTTTATCATGAAACAAATCTTTAGTTCTAATGATTTATTGCGTTATATTTATAAGGAGATGGAGACAGATGAAGAAAAAGCACTGGAACACCAGCTTTTTACAGATACGTCCTTATCAAATGAATTCAGTGTACTTCTCGATGGCATCTCCTTGCTGGGACAAGCGGAAATAAATCCACCGGGCGCCTTACTTTATGATCTGAGGAAAAAGCTTCATTTAAATGAAGAGGAGCATTCAGTATAAGATCACTTCAGGGTTTTCCTCCTGTTACGTTCGAAATCTTCAAAAATAAAATCTCCTAAATTGTTAAGGCTACTATAATAGGCTTTGCCGTTGTTAATCTGGGTAAACTCTTTTACAAATTGTTGCAGATACGGATCTTTGGCAATCATAAAGGTGGTGATAGTAATATTCAACCTCCGGCATTGGGCTGAAATATTTAGCGTTTTATTGATTACTTTACGATCGAGTCCAAAACTATTCTTGTAATATTTCCCGTTCTCCTTCAAACAGGTAGGCTTGCCATCGGTAATCATAAATATCTGCTTATTATTATTCTTTCTTCTTCTCAGGATATCCATAGCCAATTCCAGTCCGGCGTAAGTATTGGTATGGTAAGGACCAACCTGAAGATAAGGTAAGTCTTTAATTTCGATCTGCCATGCATCATTGCCAAATACCACGATATCCAGTGTATCTTTCTTGTATTTTGTAGTGATTAATTCGGCTAGCGCCATAGCTACCTTTTTGGCGGGCGTAATCCTGTCCTCGCCATATAATATCATGCTATGTGAAATATCTATCATCATCACGGTGCTGGTCTGCGATTTGTGTTCACGCTCCTGCACCACCAGGTCGTCCTCGGTCATTCTAAAATCCTCAATGCCGTGGTTTACATGTGCATTGCGAAATGAATCTGTATAATTTATGCTTTCCATTCCATCTCCAAATTGAAAAGCCCTATAGTCGCTGCTCCATTCATCTCCCTGACCTGTGTGTGGCGTTTTATGGTTCCCTGTCTTGCCTTTCTTTAGCTTACCGAATATTTCTTCAAGGCTTCGTTGCCGTATAATCTGCTCTGTTTTCCCTGTGATCTCAAAGCTCCCCTCCTGGGTTTTCTCTTCAATAAATCCTTTTTGCTTAAGGTCTTCGATAAAGTCACCCATTCCATACCGGTTATTGGTTAATTCATATTCCCGGTCCAATTGACTCAGCCATTCTAATGCTTCATTGGCATTGCCATTGGTATAATTGAGCAATTGCATAAAAAGGTCCAGCAAATTCTGGTAGGCAGATTTATCGGGTTTAATAAATTTAGAGAAGAGGAAACCGTTCATTGAATATAGGTGATAGTTTGGGTTGAGCTACTTACAAAGTTATATAATTATTTTCAAGGAAATTCAATAATTCTTTCACTGCCAGGGCGCGATGTGATATATGGTTTTTTTCTGAAGCTGTCATTTGTGCAAAGGTACGATCATCGCCTTCTGGTATGAATACAGCGTCATAGCCAAATCCGCCGGTTCCATATCTTTCCTGGGTCACAGATCCCTTGATGATGCCGTTGAAATAATTGATTACGCCTTGGTTATTGATAAAACAAATTACCGTTCGGAAACGTGCATCCCGGTTTGGTTTGTTTGTCATCTCCTTCAGTAATTTATCTATATTTTTTTCATGATTGACGGGCTCACCGGCATAACGCGCGCTAAAAACACCGGGTGCATTATTCAACGCAGCAACTTCTAAACCGCTATCATCACTAAAGCATGCAATTTTATACTTATCATAAATAATTCTGGCTTTTAATAAGGCATTGCCTTCAAAAGTATTTTCTGTTTCATGCACCTCTTCGTAGAAATTAATATCGTTAAGACTAAGAATTTTATATGCATCGCCGAAAATGGAAATAACTTCATCCAGCTTATGTTTGTTATTGGTGGCAAAAACGATTTCATTTTTCATTGCTATAATATCACTATAAATTTTATTACTGAGTAATTATTAATTTTTCCATAAACAGATATTCCCGGGATTCAAAATTAATATGAGCATAAATATGATTTAATCCGTTCGTCACCATCAGGTAAGGCACTTTTAGCTTTATATTATAGCGTGCCACCTGGTCGAATACCAGCTGTGAGATAGGGATGGATGACGCTTTACACTCCACTATTAGCAAGGGGTTG
>JBBRJE010000386.1:0-2802 GCA_038219845.1 Bacteroidia bacterium | reverse complement strand
TAATATATTCTTCCACAGAAATATCAACAATGTCAAACACACTGTTTAAAAAATCCTGCATGCGGGTTTGTCTTTCTAAATATTCCATTACAGCCTTATCCCTGCCATGAATTTCTTTATATTCATCGTGGCGGCCTGGGTTATCAATACCTCTGCAATCAAATACAAATCCGCCGCCATTTCCACTAATATCATCAGGAATTCCTTTACGGTAAGAGAAGCTGCATATCTTAACTATTAGTGGCGTTTGTTCAATTGCCTGTATGGGTGTAAACCGTTGAATAATCTCTTCATCTATACAAAGACTAAGCACTTTTTTAAGTTCAGGAACAGCTATTCCCAGGCTATGATTTTCTATGAACCAACGAAGATTTTTCAATGCAAGCGGAATGCTTGTGAGAAACTGTGCCTTACGTTCAAACAACCCACGAAAGCCATACGCACCAAGCACTTGCAGCAACCGTATCAATACATATCCATTGTATTGGCTGAAAAAAATATCCCTGTCAATGGAAGTTTGAATAATGCTTTCGAAAGAGTTCATATAATCTTCCAGCAAAGCATTTTTCCACTCGTCAGGGAGGTTAGCCCTTGCTTGCCATATAGCACTTGCCACATCATATTGCGGCGCCCCTTTCATGCCGCCCTGGTAATCTATAAAGTGCACGGCCTTACCCGCCGCCCTTTCCAAAGAAGACGGAGCTGTAACCATAATGTTGCGGCTTTGAAAATCGCGGAACATAAAATATTTATACTCGGTGTGGGTAAGATAATTACTCAAGGCTTCAAAATCATCAATCAATTTTTGTTTATCATAGGGTTTTCGCAAACCATCCAGAAAATAATATTTGAAATAAAGTAAGTCGGCCAAGATGGCTTGCTTGCCAAACTCTTTATTGGTAAGACATTTTTCATAATTCATTCCCTCATCACCCAAAACCTGCAACCTGGCTAACTGGTGCAGGCTTTCCCTGAATAAATTATATACTTCATCTGTAAAGCCTTTTTCTTCAAGAATACTAAGTAGCGATACATCTCCAAAATCCTGCTGCAGGTAAATGGTTTTATCAGAGTTCACTGAAAGTATTTGGGGCACATTCAGCTCTCGTTCTTTAAAATGCTTTGAGAAATAAATAAACGCTTCATTTTCCGGAACGTTCAATCCATGTGTTGCTATTATTGTTTTACCTCTCTCATCATGAACCCTGAAATATCTTCTGTCGCTACCCGATTGCCGAAGCACATCAACCTGAGCCGGCTGTTTGTCGCTCCAGAGTTTATACAATTGCGAAACGGCATCTATCATTATCTGCATAAAACAAAAATACTCCTGTCTGCTTTAAAGACATACTTAGATGAAAAAAAACATATTCCCTTCGCGGGGTTATCAAATTCATTTAAAAATTGCTTTTCTGCTTCAAACTTTTGGCATGATTGCTTTTACTTAATTTTACATTGCAGATTGACAAATTTTTATGAGCCATCAACTTCAAAACAAGATCCGTATTGTTACAGCCGCTTCTCTCTTTGACGGGCATGATGCGGCCATTAATATTATGCGGCGCATTTTACAAAGTAAAGGAGGTGAAATTATTCATCTTGGCCACAACCGCAGTGTGCTTGAAATTGTAGAATGTGCAATTGAAGAAGATGCGCATGGAATTGCTGTTACCTCTTATCAGGGCGGGCATGTAGAATTTTTTAAATACATGAAAGACCTGCTTGAAGAAAATGGATGCGGCCACATTAAAATTTTTGGGGGTGGCGGCGGAACCATTCTTCCACAGGAAATAAAAGAATTGCATGAATATGGCATAACAAAAATTTATTCTCCTGACGATGGCCGTAAGATGGGATTAGAAGGAATGATTGAAGATGTGATTGAGAAATGCAGCCCCCTGTCTTCGGGTGGGGAAACTAAGGTTGAGGACGCTGATTATTGGCAGGCATTCAATAAATGGAATGGCTTATTGCCACTTGAAGAGAAAAAAGATATAAGAAGAATTGCACGGGCCATTACGTTAGCGGAAGAAAAAAAAGATTATAGTTCAGTTCTACGATCATTGCAAAAAAGCGATACAGCAAAATATGATGGCAAGAAGAAAAGCGAAGATGGTATGCAGATGGGGTTTCCCACCTCAGAAGGTTTCGGTGGGGCCGTTCCTGTCCTCGGAATTACGGGAACCGGAGGTGCAGGTAAATCTTCCGTCACTGATGAAATTGTTCGCCGTTACTTAAATAATTTCTGTGATAAAACTATTGCTGTTATCTCTGTTGATCCATCTAAAAAGAAAACGGGCGGCGCATTATTGGGAGACAGGATCAGGATGAATTCTATCTCTTCACCAAGAGCATATATGCGTTCGCTTGCAACAAGAGAAAGTGATAAAGCATTGAGTGAATACGTGCAGGAAGCAATTGATATTTGTCGTGCTGCACAATTTGATTTTATCATATTGGAAAGTGCAGGTGTTGGGCAAAGCGATTCTTCTATTTTAGATTATTGCAATGTGAGCATGTATGTGATGACCCCGGAATACGGGGCTGCGTCCCAATTAGAAAAGATCAATATGCTGGATTATGCCGATGTAGTTGCTATTAATAAATTTGACAAAGCTGGTGCGCTGGATGCTTTGCATGATGTGCGTAAACAATACAAACGCAATCACCAGTTATGGAATGCAAAAGATGAGGAGCTCCCAATTGTTGGAACTATTGCTGCGCAGTTCAATGATTCGGGTATAAATGAATTATTTGAAAAAATACTTGTCGCCGTAGAAAAAAAAACCGGCAAGCAATTTG
>JBBRJE010000385.1:0-2829 GCA_038219845.1 Bacteroidia bacterium | reverse complement strand
GGCTGAGCAAGAATGTAGAATTATTTTCCTTTCCTTATGGAGATACCGGATCGGACTTGTCGTTTACTGAAAAAATTCTTGAAAGTGCTGGTTACAAAGCTGCAGTCTTATATGGAGGAGAAGTATTTGAATGCGATGGAGCAAACTTATATGCACTTCGGAGAATTCCCATAGGCCCTGATACAGATCTTCATAAATTATTATAATAAACAATTTTTAAATTCATTAAAGATTACTTGGCTAATTGTCAATGGAAGTATTGAAAAAATTCATGTTCCTTTGCATTCACCTTCGACCTGTTCTTCAACGTTATGCATAGTGAAATCATATTTTCGCTTTTATATTTTCAGTAATTAATTTACTTTATAATTTGAAATATCAAAAATTATCAGTCGCTCATTTTCAGAAATACACGGGAAGGAAGTCCGGATATAATTATTGAAAATTTTATAATGATCAAACCACCAAAAAGATGTCCACCAAAATACAATATAGCCTGCACCTAATTCAATACGCTTTTGCAACTCGCTTATTGCTTCAGGATCATCGTTGGGCATTACATTATAATTTCCATTTTCTTCAAGTAAAGGAATTGCATTTCTTCCTTCAACCGGTTCTCCTTCTCCCCATTCATTATCATTAATTAAAATATAGCTTGTTCCTTCAGGGATAAATTGAGCTATATCATTTTTTGCCTGTAAGAGACGATTCGGCCAAAGGTAGTTGAAGTTTGTTCTCTTCCATAATTCAATATCTGTTTTAAACCCGAGTATCTGAGCATACTTTTCCAGAGCATAGCAATTCGTTTCAAAACGTTGGATATAATTTTTAATCCTTGAATCATCAAGTTCACGACCTGCGTAATTATTTTTTGAATGGACCCGGTAGGTACCTAATGGTTCCGGTACATTCCGAATATGGCCGAAAACAGGTGCAAGCGTGGTAAGATATACGTCACCTCCATTAATATATTCCGGCTCCGGCATGGGCAAAACGGCCTCTAAAAAAGTACGCCTGTATGCACATCCTACGTGTAAATTAAAATCATAAAACGGGCCCTCCGTTAAGACTTTTTCCTTTAAGTCGCCTTCAGGAGGCACCCATTTTGTTGTTATTTCATTGGTGGATATGCCTTCGGCGTCCACGACTAATAATGGCCATTGAACCTTAATAATATCTTCATCAAAAGCAGAAATAAATTTCTCTACCGAATTATTAAACAGCGTATCATCTGAATCAAGATTACAAACAAATTCGCCCTTGCTTTTCAAAAAACCCGCATTGTACGCAGAACCTTGTCCTTCATTCTCTTTAAAAAAATACACAATACTTTCACCATAGCTTTTAATAATATCGCGGGAATTATCCGTGGAACCATCATCAACCACAATAACTTCAATATTAGGATAAGTTTGGTTTAATGCGCTATCGATAGCATTCCTAAGAAAGGCGCTATAATTATAATTGTTAACGATGATACTAGCTAAGGGCGCCATCTGCGGTTTTTAATTTAAATATTACAACACGTTCGTTTTTTATGATGCATTCAAATCCTGTTAAATACTCATTCAGCTTTGAATAAAATGAAAGCCACCAAAAGCACGACCATGCAAAAACGATATAATCAGCACCAATATCGCACATTCTCGTCAATTCTGAAATTGCTTCCGCATTATTCGATGGGGCTCCGCCATACTTACCATACTTTTCAGTAAATGGATGAATTTTATAGCCTTCAAAATCATTGCCAATATCCCAGGATGAATCATCGACCAAAACAAATGTACTATCTTCCGGGATGCTGTTTTTTATATCTTCTATTGCTTTTTGCAAAAGGTGGAACCATGATTTATCACGCCAAAGCTGTGCATCATATTTTAAACCGAGAGCCTCACAATAATTTGCTAACAACGGAATTAAATCATCATAAAATTTAAGCTCATAGCCAAGCTTTTTTATAAAGCTTTTATTATTATAATTGTTCCTGCCATGAATACGATAGGCTCCTTGTATCTCATCAGTTGTTTTAACTGCTCCAAACAAAGCCACCATTTCGAAGAAATAAGTATCTGCTCCTATTATAAAATTCTTTTCCGGCATAGGTAGGATGGAATAAATAAAGCTGCGCGACCAGGCATTGCCGCTTGTAGGAGGGTTAAGAAAAAACGGTGGTCCGTTGCGTAGGGCATGCTCTCTGAAATTTCCTTCGGGTAGTGGATGATTTGGAATTACTTCATTCGTCAATATTCCTGCTTCATTGATAACCGCCAATGACCAATGAACCTTCGCAATTTTTTTATCGGTAAAAAGAGGTATTACTTTTTCAAGAGCTGTGGGATAAAGCAAATCATCCGCATCGAGAAATAGAATTATATCACCTCTGCTTTTATTGAATCCCGCATTAAAAGCTGAAGCCTGCCCCCCGTTCTCTTTGAATATTGAAAAAATTTTATCTCCATAGGATTCAATGATCGCTCTTGAATTATCTATAGAGCCATCATCAACTACAATTACTTCCAAAGGCTGATATGTTTGCGACAATGCGCTATTAATAGCATCCTTTAAGAATCTGCCGTAAT
The DNA here is from genome assembly GCA_038219845.1 of Bacteroidia bacterium. GTDB lineage: Bacteria > Bacteroidota > Bacteroidia > UKL13-3 > UKL13-3 > CAINMV01. The sequence goes on along the minus strand of JBBRJE010000385.1, from coordinate 250 downwards.
TATAATTATCAATAATAATGCTTGCTAATAGTCTTTCAGCCATTCTTAATTTATGCAGGGTATAAACCCCAGTTATGTAAATGCGTTACATCATTTGTAAATCTATATTTATATGCTTCATCCCCAATTCCAAAATCGAAAACCTCCGCACCTTCTTCAATAGCATCTAAAATTACATGCCGTAGCAATACCTCACCCGGCGAATGGGCCGATAGTTCTATAGCAAATGAGGGGATACCATACAGGTATC
>JBBRJE010000384.1:0-2846 GCA_038219845.1 Bacteroidia bacterium | reverse complement strand
TCCCAAAAATGAAGAAGATCCGAAAGAAACCACAGGAATTAAAAATGTAAGAACCTAGTGGGCAAGCATAGGTGATACTTTATACGCTAAAAATGCAACCATTATTTTCATGGGACCTGAAATTTTAACCCGGACCAGTTCAAATAAATATGGTGCGGATTTTCTTGTCGGCGCCAAATGTAAAATCTATACTACAGGCGGAGAAACATTTACTGTTGAACCACTCTTTGGGCAAACAGGAAATGATGCTCTTTATATCGAAGACCGGAGCAAGGAAGCCGGTATCGTCATTGGCTTTGTGAAGATCGATCCAAATGAAAAGAAATTTTTATTGGCCATCGGTGAGAAAACGCCCGAAAGAGATTTTATTATTATGAAAGCCATTGTCTTTCCCTATATCAATGTACTATGGCTTGGCGCGATCCTGATGGGCTTTGGAACTTTCGTGGCCTTTCTCCGCAGGCTGAAGCAAACAAAAGACCTGAAGTAATTGGAGAATCAAGAATTACGAATCAATGAAAATATCATACAACTGGTTAAAACAACATATCGATCCGCTCCCGCCTGTTACCGAGCTGGATCAGCTATTGACCCAGCTCGGCCTGGAAGTAGAAGGCATCATATATTCCGGATTAACGAAAGATAAATTAAATGGCCTGGTGGTAGGCGAGGTTATTGAATGCCTGCCGCATCCTAATGCCGACAAGCTGAAGCTAACTAAAATCAATACCGGCACCGGAGAATTTTTACAAATCGTATGTGGCGCTCCCAATGTAGAAGCGGGCCAAAAGGTTGTAGTTGCCACTGTGGGCACAACACTTACGCCCATTTCAGGGGAGCCGTTTAAAATAAAGAAATCGAAGATCAGGGGAGAAGAAAGCCATGGTATGCTCTGCGCTCCCGATGAAATTGGCCTTGGTGAAAGCCATGCAGGAATTATTGTACTTCCCCCTGAAACCATAGCTGGTCAAGCGGTTTCGGAGGTGCTGAATCCTGAAACCGACGCTCTGATAGAGATCGGTATCACGCCCAATCATGGAGATGCCTGCTCCCATCTTGGAGTGGCCCGGGAAATATTCGCTTCCTTATCACGCAACGAAATACAAGCGAAGCTGGCATATGATTTTGGTACACTTCCGGCGCCTGATTCGGACAAATTTGAAAACCCTGTCAAAGTAATTGTTGAGGATAATAACCTTTGTCCACGCTATGCCGGCTTGTATATCCAAGGCATCGAAGTGGGCCCTTCTCCCGAATGGCTGCAGGCTAAGCTACGCAGCATCGGCTTGAAGCCTATAAATAATATCGTTGACATTACCAATTATGTCATGCATGATATCGGTCAGCCCATACATGCCTTTGATGCAGATAAAATAAATCATCATACCATCAGGGTAAGGCAGGCAAAAAAGGGTGAAGATATTATCACTCTTGATGGAGTTGCCCGTAAACTGCATGGAACAGAGTTGATGATTTGTGATGACGAAAATCCTATGGCTATTGCCGGCGTATTTGGCGGTAAGGCAAGCGGTGTAGAGATAGCAACGAAAAATATTTTCCTGGAAAGCGCTTTTTTTAATCCTGCGGCGGTAAGAAAGTCAGCGAGGGCACATGCATTGAATACCGATGCCAGCTTCCGTTTTGAACGTGGTGTTAATCCTGATCTCGTGCTTTGGGCTTTATACTATGCAGGCCAACTCATAACTGAAATGACATCAGGAAAGGCCTCCGCTACAGTTATTGATATTTATCCCGAGAAAATTAAGCCAGTAGAAATAGCGTTACGGTATAATTTTGTTAAGCAAATAATAGGTAAAGAAATAGCGCCATCAGAGATAAAAATCATTTTACAAAGTTTGAATTTCATTATTATATCTAAGGCAGAATGGGGTTTAAATGTTTCTGTCCCGCCTTATAAAAACGATATACTTTTGGAAATCGACCTCTGCGAGGAAATTATCAGGGTGCATGGCTTAAATAATGTGCCTTTGCCTGCAAGGTTAAACGCGTCATTAATATTTACACCCAAAAAGCAGCCCTACCAGTTTCGGGAAGCCATCGCTCAAAACTTATGCAATAAAGGCTATAATGAGATCCGGACGAACTCATTGACTAAAGCGGGCCATCCCCGTATTACTCCCAACCAAAGGGTACCTTTGCTCAACCCTCTAAGCAGCGATATGTCGGTAATGCGTGATACTTTATTATTCACCGGCCTGGAGGTTATTGCCTATAATTTAAACCGCAATAATCATCAATTGCAGCTATTTGAAATGGGCAAATCGTATAGTAAAAAAAATAAGTATGAGATAGATACGCCGGCCTACCAGGAATGGGGCAACGGAGGCGAAGTGTATGAGGAAGTGGAACACTGCGTTATTTTTATCACCGGTAGGGAGGAGAAATTAAATGCGTTGAAGCCTGTTCATCCTCCTGCTTTTTATGATATAAAATCTATAGTGAGCTATTTATTGAACGACGCAGGAATCCATAATTCCAGCACCCATCTTATGGAGAATGAATTTTATAAAGAAGCAATTTCTTTTAAGCTTGATGATATGATAATTGCAAGTTGTGGCACTGTAAATCATGCAATATTAAAATCCCTGGATATTCATCAGGATGTTTTTTATGCTGACCTGTTAATGCAAAATGTATTTAATGCAGCCCCCAAAGAATTTCTTAAAACCAAACCTGTAGCGAAGTATCCGGCGGTGCGACGTGACCTGAGCTTGTTGATTGATAATGATATTAATTTCAACCAGCTGGAATCCGTATCAAGGAAGGCAGAAAGGAAATTATTGAAAGAAGTGGGTGTTTTTGATATTTATAAAGGTGATAAACTT
>JBBRJE010000383.1:0-2855 GCA_038219845.1 Bacteroidia bacterium | reverse complement strand
GTCTCCATTATAACTGTAACATATAACTCAGAAAAGTACCTTGCTGATTGCATAGAATCAGTAAGAAAACAGACGTATAATAACATAGAGCATATTATTATTGATGGGAAATCCCGGGATAAAACAATAAAGATCATCAGGGCAAACCAACGATATATTTCGACATGGATATCTGAACCAGACCGCGGAATGTATGATGCTATTAATAAAGGCATAAGACTGGCAACCGGCGACATTATTGGTATTTTGAACAGCGACGACATGTTTGCCTCTCCAGATGTGATTTCACAAATAGTTTCCACCTTCAAAGAAACCGGCACCGATTCAGTATATGGTGACCTGGTATATGTACATCCGCTGCAAACGGGCAAGGTTATTCGTTACTGGAAAGGGCTTCCTTATAAGCGTTCACGCTTTAAAATCGGGTGGATGCCTGCACATCCTACTTTCTATATTAAGCGAAGCCTTATTGAGAAACACGGCCTGTATCAAACCCACTATTTCACCGCCGCGGATTATGAATTCATGGCTCGGTATCTATTCCACTTTAAAATAAGTGCCTGTTACCTTCCTAAAATGATTGTGAAAATGAGAAATGGTGGAATAAGCAATGGTAATATTTACAGCAGGCTTAGAGCTAACCGCAGGGATTACCTTGCAATGAAAAAAAATAATATACCATTTCCCTTTATTGTCTCTATCCTTAAGCCACTTTCAAAGCTTCATCAGTTCTCAAATAATCTTAATCAAAAGATCTTAAATAAAAACAAAGCTGACGCTCTTCTCGTTACCTCTGTATCTTATTTCCATAAAGCTGATCATCATTCAAAGATTACCAGGTGAGTTTCTTTTCAAGGAAAAATAAAATTGATTCTGCCTATCGTTTTTCTAACCTGGTTCAGGATATTCATTCCCATATCTTACCGGGACTTGATGATGGTTCGCCCGATATAGAAACTTCCCTTGAACTTATAAAAGCATTGGCCGATGCAGGTATCAGCCAACTGATATGCACACCCCATATTATTGCCGATATTTATCGAAATACGCCAGAAAAAATAAATGCAGCCCTGGAAATTTTAAAAATTGCTTGTTCACAAAATGGCCTTCACACAAATATATCTGCAGCAGGCGAGTATATGCTTGATGATCATTTTATGGAATTGCTCAGATTAAAGCAACCCCTGCTTAGGCTTTCAAAAAATTATATACTTACAGAATTATCCTATGCAACATTACCCGGCAACCTGGAGCAAATCGCTTTTGAAATAAATATTAACGACTACCTGCCTTTAATGGCACACCCCGAAAGGTATTTTTATTATCATAATAATTATAACGCTTATTACCGGCTGAAAGAACTGGGTTTTTTTCTCCAGGTAAACCTTCTTTCGCTCACAGGGCATTATGGTAAGAACGTTATGAAAGCTGCACAGTTCCTTTTTAAAAACGACCTCGTGGATTTTGTAGGTTCTGATATTCACCACATAGGGCATATTAAAATATTAACCGAAAGCCGTAACAGGGATATCATTCAAAAATACCTGGGAAATAAGGTTTATAACCAGTTTTAATAGCCCCTGACTCCGAGGAGGAAATAGCAACTTTTATTTACTTTTACGTTCATTTACTAATTTAAAACCACTCAATTACTGCTATCAGGAAAGGAATTATAAAATTTTATTCACCCCAAAATATTGTCCCTTTGCGAAAGGTTGTCAAAGGGACTCCTTCGGAGGGGATAGGCTTATGAAACATCTATTCACATTAAATAAATATTTCTGGAAATACAAATGGCTGTTTTTAATGGGGATGCTATTTATTGTTCTATCCAATTATTTCAGGATACTTGCACCCCAGGTAACAAAATATGTTTTAAATACTGTTGAGATCAGTCTTAAGAAAGAATCACCACCAGCAGATTCGCATGTCAGGGCAAATTATGACCCTATTGTAAAAACACTTTTTATTGAGAAACTTGAGGGCAGGCAATCCACATTCAAAACTAAAATACTTTATTCAGGAATTATCCTCCTTGTACTGGCGCTCATCAGCGGCTTCTTTATGTTTCTTATGCGACAAACGATAATCGTTATGAGCCGCCACATCGAATTTGAACAAAAGAATGAAGTCTTTGAACATTATCAAAAGCTTGATACTAATTTTTATAAGACTCATAATACGGGCGATCTTATGAGCCGCATTTCAGAGGACGTAAGCCGGGTACGCATGTACACAGGGCCTGCGATAATGTACCTGATCAACCTTGCTGCAACGATTGGTTTTTCGGTATCGTACATGTTCAATGAAAATAAAGAGCTTACCTTTTATGTTCTTTCTCCATTGCCCATTCTTGCCATCACTATTTATTATGTAAATACTATCATTAATAGAAAAAGTGACAAGATACAATCGCTGTTGAGTGACCTTACAACAAATGCCCAGGAATCTTATTCCGGTATAAGAGTGATTAAATCTTTTGTACAGGAAAGAGCCATGCTTGGCTTTTTTGAAAAAAACAGTGAAGCATACAGGAGCAATGCAATATCCCTTGCAAAAACAGAAGCCATCTATTTTCCATCTATGGGCTTAATGATAGGCGTGAGCACATTGCTTACAATCATGATTGGCGGGCTCTATGTAATTAACGGGAGCATTAATATAGGTGTGATCGGGGAATTTGTCATGTACATTCTTATGCTCACTTTTCCGGTGATGGCAATAGGATGGACGGCCAGCATGATACAAAGAGCAGCAACCTCACAGCGACGTATAAACGAATTTTTACACACTGTACCCACGGTGCAAAATAAAGCAGGTGCAAAAAAAGTAACACTCAGGGGAAATATAGAATT
>JBBRJE010000382.1:0-2872 GCA_038219845.1 Bacteroidia bacterium | reverse complement strand
GCATCTCATATAAGCGCCTCCCGATTTTCAGGCCCTGATAATCCGGATGCACCATCACCTCGATGCCATATAAGGTATCACCATCTGGATCATGGTTGGTAATAAAACCATTATCACAGATCTCGCTCCAGGTATGCTCCTCATCATATTCATCGAAATTAATTATAAGAGATGTGGCCGACCCCACAACCTGCCCTTCATATACAATTAGCTGCATCCCTTCCGGAAAAGTATGAAGCTGGCTTTTAAGCATCTTATTGGTCCAGGGAGCCGCATCCGGGAACGAAATTTTACTTAATTCAATAATATCCTCGAAATCATCGCTGGTAGCAGTGCGCTGAATTAGCTTGGGTTTTTTAGGCGATCTCGTTTTCATACTTTTTAGTCCATATTATGAATAATGCTAAATAACCGGTTCCAGCGTATCTTCCCTAAATAATTTGGATTGTCCTTGTCAAAGCTGAACCAGATGATCAAAGCCTTCCCTACCACATTCTCCTCCGGCACCATGCCCCACATTCGTCCATCACTTGAGTTATGACGGTTATCACCTATCATGAGATAATAGTTTTGTTTAAATGTGTATTCGTTTATTTCATTGCCATCAAGAATATATTTTCCATCTTTTATGATAAATGTCTGATGATATTCGTAATCCCGAATCACTTTCTCATAAATCGCAAAATTCTCCTCATTCATTGGAATTGTTGCACCCGCTTTAGGTATGTATAATGGTCCGAAATAATCTTTATTCCAGTTAATTTTATGACTGCGGGGATAAATCGACATTCTTCCGTCGTTCGAATCAGGCTTGTCATAAACCTCCAGGTTCACACTGGCAACTTCGGTGATGTCATAAATCTCGTTCAATCGCTTGGGATCGATAATTACCGTCCATTTATATGGGAAGCTGTCGGGATTCGGACGCAGGTCATCAATGGCAATATTATGTTTTAGAAGTGCCTTTAAGCTGAATGGAAATAATATGGGCTCATCAGAGTACATGGTTTTCACAGGCCTTCCATACATCTTAACTGCTTTTTCGGTAAGGGTGATATCCACAGAGAATTGCCAGTGTTTAAACTCCTTTTGAGCTTCACCATTTACAAATATCCGTCCTTGCTTTAAGGCCAGGGTATCGCCCGGCATACCTACACAACGCTTCACATAATTTACTTTTTTATCCATCGGATTATCTTCATTAAAAGTAAAATCATCGTAGCGCCTGTCGCCTTCAACAGGGAAATTAAATACTACGATATCATTTCTCTTGATGTTTTCCAATGCAGGTAAACGATGATAGCCCGCATGAAGCCAGTTGATATACGATGGGATCTCGGTTCCGGGAATCTTATTGTGAATAAAGGGAATAGCCAGTGGGGTCATAGGTAAGCGGGCGCCATAATTGCATTTGCCTACAAAGAGAAAATCATTAACAAGTAAAGTCTTTTCCATCGAACCCGTGGGAATAGTATAGGCTTCGAAAAAGAAAGTGCGTATTAATGTGGCTGCAATCACTGCAAATAAAATGGCATCAGTCCATTCCCTGGCACCCGTTTTCTTTTTATCAGATTTGTCTTTGGTAATATAATACAGGCATATCATTACCTGCCACATGAACCAAAATAAAATGCTGCCCGCAAAAAAATAGCCTACAGCTAAAAAAATGACCAGCAATAAAAAATTAAAAATTGTAGTACCCCAAAACCATCTCTTTTCTGATTTATCTAAAAGTTTATAAAAATTCAAGTTCCAGGCCATATGATATTTAGTTGTTAGTGGATTATTATTAGTTCGCTGATTCTTTTATTTATTCTGAAATGTAAATATATGTTCTATTGTAGTCTTAATTCATCGATTACATCGCGCATCGAATATACTCCTTTTTTGTTCTGCAAATATTCTGCTGCTATTACAGCGCCGTATGCAAAGCCTTCCCTGCTAAAGGCTTCATGCTTTAATTCTATCCTGTCAACCTCACTTTCATAGCATACGATATGGGTGCCTTTAGCGTCCCCTTCACGCAGGGCTTTTATTATAAGCTGGTCATCATTATTCGATCCGGCCTCGCCCAGCACCCATTCTTTTTTTCTATCAAATTCCTTTAAAATGATTTCAGCAGTGGTGATCGCTGTACCGCTTGGTGCATCTTTTTTCGCAGTATGATGGATTTCGTCAAGCCTCACATCATAGGCTCCGATTTTATTCATAATACCGGCCAAGAATTTATTTGCCTCCCAGAATAAATGCACCCCGATGCTGAAATTGGTTGCATATAGCAGGGCGCCCTCCGCTTGGTGAACTTCATTTATTACTTCCTCAAACTTATTGTACCAGCCTGTTGAACCAATTACTACCGGTACCTTGCTTGATAAGCATTTCTTAATATTCCCTATCGATGATTCAGGGTTACTGCATTCAATGGCCATCTCGCACCCCGCAAGCTCATACGTTTCAGCATTATCTTTAGTTACCCTGAGTGCAATTTCATGTCCCCGTTTTAAGGCCACAAGCTCTATTGCCTTCCCCAGCTTACCGTAACCAATGATACCGATTTTCATGCGCTAAAATTTATACTTAAGATTGATGGTGGGGGTGAAGCCTAATGTTAATGGGTTATAGCCCGTATTTAAATGAATGCTGATATTATCAACATTGAAATTATATAAATGGGCATACACATTCGCGTCAATAATATTAGCGGCATATAATATCACAATGCCAATAATACATTGATCACGGAATTTACGATAGGAGGAAAAAGCGTTATGCAGCGCGTCCGCGGATACCCCATAAAGGTCAGCCCTCACATTCGTCAACGAATCTCCATCAGTGATATATTTCCATTGCTGCAGATAATCATGATACACCC
>JBBRJE010000381.1:0-2885 GCA_038219845.1 Bacteroidia bacterium | reverse complement strand
ATGCGGTGGGGTGAGGAGATGCCTGAGGCTACGGCGGCCAATCCTATATTATCATCTTTGCGTTTCCAGCGATCGCCGCGCAGCACAAGCCCTGCACTCAACGTTTGATCGATCTCGGTATAATGCCAGGTTTCATTGATACCGTCATTCCATCCGGCACGAAAGAAACAGCCGAGGTCATTCAAAATTTCCTGTTCAGCATTTATGGTGAATCCAAATTTAGTACGGCCATATCGTCTTGTCAGCACGATATCCGGGGAGTCGGGTTGAAGACGTATGCTCTCGTTATAATTTCCCATATGGGTGGTATTAAAAAATCCCAGAAGGCGAAGCGCCCCTTCCCTGTTTTTAATCCGACATTTATAGGTGAATTCCAGCGAGCTGGAATGGGCATTGCCGAGGTTCCAATTCATTTCATTCCCATTGGCTGTTTTGGGTGTTAATGACAATGCGTAGCGCCATTCATAGCGTGGCCTGATATATTGAAGCACCAGGCTTGGGGTATATCCCCTGGTATTGGCCGGGTAATCCCAGGCCCCGTTATCCATAAGTCCCCAACTCATGAACTGGGTTTTAGGATCATGGCTATATTTATTATCATCAAAATAATCCGCTACACAAAGCTTACCCGCGGTGATGCTAAAAAACCTTATGGGTTCATACCCGGCAAGCTGATTCTGATCATCGGACTGGTGTTCCGTATATTTATCAAGCGCAAAAACCTGGGTATAGAATAAGCGCGCCAGATAAATTTTAGGCTCGGGACTACCTACACGAAATGTTTCCCCATTGGGCGCCGCCGCCACCCCGAGCGCCTGACTTAAGCCCGAGCCGCCTGCGATCTCGGGATTCATAAACACGCTTGCCCCTTTCCATAAACGCATGCCCAGGAATAAGGTGGACGTTAATGAGGTCTGATTTTCCCTGCCCGGCTGTAAGCTGTTTTCTCCACTGTAAGCGGCTTTGAAGGCAGGCTTAGTTTGATTCACAACGGTGGTTTGCGAATGGATAGAGAATCGTTTGGTTATGGTGCTGTCGTTGAGCTCGGCGCGGGATGTAAAACAATTAAGAATAAAAAGTGGAATTATAAAAATTGCAATATGATTTTTTTCCATTTGCTGCAAAAGTATTCATTATTGAGGAAATCATTAAATTCGGCTCCTTGGATAAAATATCTGCTGAACAAAGATAGATTATTGGATATGATAGCTCAATCATCAGGAGACTATGCGGAGCCGCCGCACTGCGAAATTCGGAAGACTAAAGAGAGCGGGTAAAGAACTTGTGGTGCGGTAGAAGAATTTATTCAAGGCCATTGATTATTTTACATAACATGAATGTACCTATATTTAAATATTTAACTATTATTTTACTTTTTATAACTAGCAATATAATGTCTCAGAGTCTTATTACCGGTTTGCCTGATGAAGAATTCTTCAAAATCAATAAAGAAATATCCAGTAAGAAATATTACGATTTTCAGAACATACATAACTGGTATCTCAAATATAAAGAGTCACCTTTTATTTCTTCAATTTTGGCCTATTATTATTGTGATAAGAAAGAAATTGATTCTGCAAAAAAGGTTCTAAGTAACATTCATCTTAATGACAATACTTTTATTTTAGGTGCGTTGGCTTATATTGATTTAAAAGAATCTAAAAAAGAGGATGCGATAATTAAATTTAATAAAAGTATAGAATCAGACAGCTTGAGAATAAATCAATGGAGTAGATTTTATTTGTCACAATTGTATAATGAAATTGATTCTTTTAAGGCTCATGAAATGCTTTTAGACCTATTGGAGTTATATCCTGATTTTGCAATGGGAATTACTGAATTAGCAATATTGAAAAGCAAAGAAGGACAATTTAAAGAAGCAATTGAACTATTGCTTAAACAAGTAAATCTAGATTCAACGGATGCGGACATTTATTATTTTATTGCGGAAAACTATCTAAAAATGAAAAATTATGAATCCGCCGATAAATACTTTGATAAGACGATTGCTTTATCCCCTATTGATCCTTTATATACACCTTTAATTTCTTCATATATAGGCAAAGGTCGTATTCAGTTCTCCTTCATACATGATAAAATTAAAGCCGAAGAATATTATCTTAATGCATTGGAATTATCAAACAATAAACGTAATGTGCTCACCATAGTTGGGTATTTTTATATAGACATTGAAGACTTTATAAAAGCAGAGCATTATTTTAAAAAGGCAGACAAAATTAAACCCATTTTAAATAATTCAATGGGTTTACTTTTTTCACTAATATCACAAATAAAATACAATGAGGCACTAAAGTTTGTTCAAACTCAAAATGAATTTTCAGATTCACATCAGATGATTTTCTATAAAATAATTATTTACAGCTCAATAGGTCAAAATGAGAATGCGCAAAAAGAAGTTGATCATCTTATTTCTACTGCTAGCCCTGATGATCTTAGAGATACTTTACAACAATTGAGAAATTTAAATATAAATATTGATTATCATTAAAAGTTATTTTTGAACCTGTTCCCGATTACACTTGTGATGCCATGGGGAACATACTGACCATGATTAATTTTAAAGAGGAAATCGAATCTAATGCGATCGAGATTGATAACAAAATTGAATTAATACAATTAGAAGTTTTTAATCGATAGGGAGACGACCCCCGTTGCCCTTAATCTTTAAAAGTTCGTTGAGGCAGATGGGCGTCAGGAGACATACGCCGAGCCTTATATCAGCTTTTCGGAAGATTTTCGGGAGACCAACAAGGGTGCAGTAACGCAGGATTTTCTTATCAGTGAGATAAGTTGATCCCAGCGGCACCACCGTCGTTGGTCTGCCCCCCCACGACATAATTAAATATATTAAAAAACCACCGCCG
>JBBRJE010000380.1:0-2908 GCA_038219845.1 Bacteroidia bacterium | reverse complement strand
ATATTTTCGATATGCCGGATGGTGTCACGGAGGCTGAGTGGTCTGGCGCTATCAAGGAAATAAATGCAGTGATCGCTAAAAATGGTTACCCAAACCCTGGCTATGCTTTTTATAAAGTGAAAGATGATTCAGTAAAAACCTATCGCTATTATTTTGAAGGCGTATGGCCGGGTGGTGATGATTACAAAAAGATTCATGAAAACCCGGAATGGATAAAGGCGTCGGAAAAACTGGACCCATTATATGCTAAAATCAAGGCCGTAGAAATGTATAGAAAGGTGGTGCGTGTAGAGTAGTGCTCGGAAAAGTCAAATAAAGCCTCGGCTGGGAGGCAATAGCCAGAAAATAAAAATAATGAATCATCTTAAAATTAAAAAGATGGCAACAACTAACTTATTCGACCTCTCAGGAAACATCGCATTAATTACGGGCGGCAATGGAGGCATTGGTCGCAGTATTGCAATAGGCCTGGCAGAAGCTGGAGCTTCAGTAGCAATATTTGGACGCAACGAAGAAAAAAACAAAAAGACCCTTTCAGAACTGAAAGAAATAGGAATTCCTGCAATGGCTTTGCAAGTTGATATAACAAATCGTCCTGAATTAGAGCCGGCAATTAAAAAAGTAGAGAATGAATTGGGTAGTATCAGTATCCTGGTAAATAATGCCGGTATTGTGGCTTTAAGCGGAGGAGTCCTTAATGAAACAGAAGCACAGTGGGATGTTACTATTGAGACACAGCTTAACTCTGTTTTTTTGTTATCAAAACTTGTGGCAAAATCAATGGTTGAGAAAAAGCGGGGTAAAATCATCAATATCGGTAGTATGTATTCTTTCTTTGGATCTGGCTTAATCCCTTCCTATAGTGCAGCAAAGGGAGCTGTAATTCAGCTAACCAAATCAATGGCAGTCGAGTTAGCACCGTACAACGTTCAAGTTAATGCAATTGCCCCAGGATGGATCGAAACCGATATGACAGCACCAGTTAAAACAATGCCCCTTAATGATGAAATAATTTTAAGAACACCTGCTGGTCGTTGGGGACAAACAGAAGAGATAGCTGGCACAGCTATATATTTGGCTTCTAAAGCATCTGATTTTGTTACTGGCGAAACTATTCGTGTGGATGGTGGCTATGCTATTCGATAATAATTTATATGACATAAATCACGGAATCAACTAAATCAAAAAAATATTAGTATAAAGTATAACCCAATATAAAACTGAAACGGAACCTTTTTATATTCTTGCTAATCTGCCATGAATTCCGCACCTCTTAAATAATGCATTAGGTATTTAATATTCATCATTGAAATACTATTCTTATGGCAAATCAATTAAGAGATTTTAATAAGCTTATTGATCATTCAAATGATCCTGTGGCCAACCTTCAAATGTCGAAGCTTGAGAAAGAGAATGATAAACCAGGTGCAGACGAAACTTATAGCGACGAGAAATGGTTAAAAATTCATGATAGAAAAATCGCAATAAATGTGGTTCGCCAAACATTAGAAAATGTCTTTCGAAATGATCCTCCTCCTAACTACAAAGGGGAACCGAAAAGTGGAATTTATCAAATGCCTGGCAATACCGAAACCGGCGAAATTAACATCGCATTACTTGGTGACTGGGGCACCTATACACAGGAGTCAGTAAATTTGGCTAAAAGTGTTGCAGAGAAAAAACCTGACTATACGATCCATTTAGGTGATACATATTTTACTGGTAGTGATGATGAAATTGATCAATGTTTTAATCCTGATAATAAAATATGGTGCTATGGCAAATTAGGAAGCTTTGCATTATTGGGAAACCACGAGATGTATTCCGAAGCTGTAAACTATTATAACCCACTGCTCGAAAAATGGATGGGAATGTGGAACGATGGAAACATGGCTAACAGAAGAAAACAGGACTATAGTTATTTTTGTCTTGAGAATGAGCATTGGAGAGTCATTGCACTGGATACCGGAACCGACTCACATTACTCATTGGTCTCCCGTATTAAATCTTTTTTCAACCCATCAGGTGATCTTTTATCCGGAAACACAAGATTAGATATAAAGGATCATCAGCGAAAGTGGCTGGAAAAAGAAGTTTTTAATAATCCTGATGATAAGCGTGGGATCATATTATTGACACACCATCAGCCCTGGGGAGTATTTAAAAATTACGCCTATCCTGTTCCTGCAACCACTTTATCAAGGCCTGAACTTATAGGACCTGACAAACGAATACTTTGGTTCTGGGGTCACGAACATCATTTTTCCATGTATGGATGCAGCAAGGGGGAGCATGTTGTAAAAGCCTTCGGAAGATGCCTTGGCCACGCCGGTATGCCTGTTGAACTAAATCAAAAAAAGAGAGATAAAAACGATAACGAGGTTCACAGGAAGGAACCGGTAAAAACTGATAAGAAAGGAAGGCCCAGCCCAGGCTACGACTATCTCGCTCTATACGATTTAAGAGAAAGATCAAAGGCACAAAATCCACAACAAACCCCATTAGGATATAACGGCTATGCCTATATCACGCTCAACAAGGAAACAGCGACGGTAAATTATTTTGATTATAACCCGGAAACTGATCAAAGCGATCTATTGGTATCAGAAAGCTGGACGGTAACCGATGGCAACGTTGTTGGAACTATAAACCATAAAGTAGCTGAGGGATTAGGTATTATTGATATTGATAAAGCAGTTCGTCCTTAATACTTCATGCATGAATTTTGGAATTAATCTTTTACTATTCGAACCTGGCGCGGACCTTTGTGTCTATACATGAAACAAAAAATCTCCAATACCTTGGCTAAAAATAAAATGAATACAATCAATTGGGGCATTATCGGTTGTGGGGATGTTACTGAAATCAAGAGCGGGCCTGCATTTAATAAAGTAAAGAATTCATCGCT
>JBBRJE010000379.1:0-2933 GCA_038219845.1 Bacteroidia bacterium | reverse complement strand
ATTGAGATAAATGCTAAAAGAACTAATTTGGTTTTCATGATTGATGATTAAAATTAATGGTTATTAAATTATCTGCTATTTTGCAAGGCATATGCCATAATTTATAAAACAATAACGGATGTAAATATTTTATTTTTTTTTATAATATTCTCATAAGCTGGACCAAGGTTTTTCTCATACTACGGCCCACCGATTGAATCTTATAGAGCCATAAATCGGAGCGGTGCATGGGAGGAAAAAAATTTCGATTTATATCAATTATATTCTATATTCGTCAGCCTTTAAACATGACTAAATTTATGAAGCTCTCTGTTATACTTTTCTTCATTTTAGCGCCTTTTCTTTTGTTATCGCAGGAAAATACGGATAGCATCTCAATTCAAAAACATAGATACGAACTGGGTATAAATATCACATCAACACTTTCTAATTTTTTAGGAAATAATAATAATCCATCTTTATTATCCGATCCTTATTTGCTTGGGCTGAAATATGAAATGAAAAATGCCAGCTATCTCAGAACTGGATTCAATGTTAAAGTGCGAAAGGTATCAGAGAATTTCGGTCAGCGAAATATTCGGGAAGAAGATTACAGGTTAAGGGCAGGGTGGGAGAAGCGGGTTAAGATGAGTAAAAGATTTTATATCAACGCAGGTATTGATCTTGTTGGAGGATACAATTACTCTGATGTGACGACTGTGGATTTAATCAGCGGTTTTTCTACTCAGATCCTTTCCAAACAGTTGTCCTATGGAGGCGGCCCGGTATTAGGATTAATGATTCAGTTGAATAAGCGGATCTCTTTATCAACAGAGGCTTCCTTGTATTATCAAAACCTTCAAACCTACCGTCTTCTATTCCTTGGCTTCCCCGATCCATTTCCATTGGAAAGTACGGTGTTTGGTTATAGCCTGCTCCCGATGATTCCATCCTCTTTATTTATTCTAATTAAATTCTAGAATTTACCCATGAAAAGATTGCCCGTATTATTCGTTTTATTGTGGATTGGAAAATTTTCAATTGCACAGGACAGCACCAAATATGTTAAAAAGGTGAAGATGGTGAAGCAGGAAAGGCAGGTATGCTTTAATATGACACCGCTTGCTGCTCAATTTGTACCTTTCAATTCTATTAATCCACTTACCACGGGACCTGTTAATATTGGCCTTAAATTATTCGTGAATAATGTGGCTTATAGGTTTGGAGCCGGGGTGAACCTCGCAAATTTTGATGATCCTAATGAGAATATTCATCTTAATATCCGTAATGGTATTGAGATCCGAAAAAAGATAAATGATAAATGGAACTATTCACATGGCTGCGATGCCGTTCTTTCATTGGGTAACCTGAACTTGCCCGGCAATACCCAGGCTAATTCCGATATACTCATTGGAGTTGCTCCCTTCTGGGGGGTGGAATACATGATTGGAAAGAATTTAAGTATATCTACTGAGACCAGTTTGCTCATCGGAATCTCGGAAGGAGACTTTGGTGCCACCCCTCGTTTACAATTTATTCCACCAATTGCTTTGTTTTTAAATATAAAACATTAAATTCACCTCTGATAAAAAACAATTAAACCATCATATCAATGAAAAAGTACATTTTATCTATCGCTATCCTGATTCTTTTTTCAGTTATTACCATTACTTATAGCTGCAAAAAAATTAATGTAAATTCTAATATTGCAGGAATTCGAACGCCTAATTTGCCATCCCAGCTTTACGATTATATTCATGTGAAAGTGAGTGGAAATTTTCTGCTAACGAAAGGGCTTCCAACAAAAAATGTAACCATTGATGAGGTACTGGCCTTTACACCCAATGAGAACACCAAGGTAACAGATCAAGGCGCCACCCTGGGCCGTGTATTATTTTACGATAAAATATTATCATTAAATAATTCTATCGCCTGTGCTTCCTGCCACAAGCAAAACTCTGCATTTTCTGATGGCCTGGCTTCCAGTGAGGGTTTTGGCGGTAAATTTACGCCGCGTAATTCGATGAGTATCGTTAATCCGTTCTTTAATAATAATATGTTTTGGGATTCACGAACACCTACCGTAAAGGATTTAACTTTGCAGCCGGTATTCAACCATCTTGAAATGGGTATGGAGTCGATGGATAAACTAATCGAGAAGATTTCCAAAACCACCTACTATCCTGCCTTATTCAATAGTGCATTCGGTTCAGAAGAAGTGTCGCAGGAAAAGATATCCAATGCTATGACTCAATTTATGTGTTCGATGGTTAGCGCTAATTCCAAATTTGATAAGGGAGAAGAAGTGAACTTCTCTAATTTCACCAGCCTTGAAAAACGGGGCCACGATTTATTTTTTAGTTCGGAAGCCAAATGCAGCCAGTGTCATGCAGGCGCAAATTTCAGTGCTCCTGATTTTCCGGGTGGTGATTATGGTGCACCCATGAATGGAGGCCCGGATAAAAAAGGTACCGCAAATATCGGATTGAACAAGATATATAAAGATAATGGTAAAGGCGATGGACAATTCAGAATACCTTCATTAAGAAATATCGCACTCACTGCGCCTTATATGCATGATGGCCGGTTCACCAGCCTCGACCAGGTTATAGAACACTATAACAGCGGTATTCAGAATCATAAGAATCTGGATGTGAAATTGAAGAGTAGTTCAGGACTTCCACAACGCTTAAACTTATCTGAAGCTGATAAGCTGGCTCTGGCAGCCTTCCTTAAAACGCTGACCGATGATGATCTTTGCACAGACAAAAAGTTCTCAGATCCTTTTGCTTATTAGTGTTAAGGCCAATTATAACCTCAATGTTTTATTTTTTTTAAATACGCTATCTTGGAATTTGCACAAAAGAATTGCGCCTATTTGTTTTATCAAGGTATTGTTTAATAATTGGAAGATTGCATCGAACTCAGGTTTTCATCCTCGGTAAAAACCTTGA
>JBBRJE010000378.1:0-2944 GCA_038219845.1 Bacteroidia bacterium | reverse complement strand
CCAGTATATCATTCTAGGTGAGGCCTTCAGTCGCGTATTCTTTCAAATTGTCACTACCCTGATCATTCTCTTTATTGGGAACTATGTTTTTAATTTTACGCTGATTCATGGCGCTGTCACAGTGATTAATATGGTGGTAGTATCCTCCCTGGCCTTCCTGGTATTCATGGGCTTTGGATTTGTGATTTCCGGACTGGCTAAAAATGAAAGTGTCATCCCGCCTTTCGCTAATCTAATCACACTGCCACAGCTTATGCTCTCGGGCACATTTTTTCCAATCGAAGCGTTCCCAAAATGGATGCAACCTATTTGTAATATTTTACCGCTTACGCATCTGAATGATGCACTTCGTAAAATCGCCTACGATGGCTATAGCCTTATACAGGTATGGCAGCCCATAAGTATATTAATGATCTGGGGAGTAGTAATTTACTTTATTGCTTCACGGGTTTTTCGCTGGGAATAGCAATAAAAAAGAGGATGCGCCGTTAATAGATTTTCCATTATATTTTTTTTAAAAATGAAACTAATAATTAAAATTGTTTTAATCCTTGTTTTGTATTTACCTCTTCATGCACAGGTGGCGGTGGGAACAATAATTTTCGAAGGGAAGCAGGTGCGCATTTATCCTTACCGTGTGAAGTCGAATACTTCGACGGATAACCGCTGGCTCGAGATAAGGGACAATATCGACGTGCCTTATTGCCCCTTGCCACTACCGGATGGTGAGTTTGTAGCGTTCTATCCCAAATCCAACCATTATGATAAATATGCCAGAGAAATTTTTTTAAAAGGCGATACGGATAATGTGGCGATCTTATTTCAAATTAAAAATGGTAAAAAGAACGGACCGGCCCAATGGTATACTTTCGATTATAAGCATAAGAAAATTTACCAGAAGGGCAACTATATTAATGATATGAAAGATGGGGAATGGTTGATTACAGAGATCGGAGGAGCCAAGACCTTCAATTATAAAAACGGCTTGCTCGATGGTCCGGTGAACCTGGTTAATACATATACCCATTGGACCAAATCTTTCAGCTTCAGTCAGGGAGTGCTGAATGGGAAGTATAAGATGTTTAATTCAAAAACCAAAGACCAAACGGAAATGGAATTTATCAAGGGTCATCTCTCCGGGTCATATTATCTGCTGCAGCATCAGGTGCAGCTCAATGACATCAAAGTATTGAAAGCTTATTCTTCTTATGCTCCGGCTTACAAAAGCATTGAAGTAAAGGGTAATTTCTTCGATAATTTAAAATATGGCAGCTGGGAAATCATCCTTGATAAGAAAAGATTCTCTATTGTTTATGATACTTTAAATACCGTCAATCACGACAGATTCACTTTTACAGATAATTACCGTTTTGGAGAAGAGGAGGAGGAAGATCATGATAATTTGTTACCCGAGAACAATTTACGATTTCAAAGTTTCCGGTCGGAAAGAAAAGATTATTTCAAATGGCCAGATAGCCGTGATGAATGGCATTGGGAGCTTGATCTTCTTATCTCGGATGGCATAGGTTATTTTACGGAGTATGATCAAAAGGGAAATATACTTAATGCCGACAGCTTCGCCAACGGCTACTTAAAAGTTCCTTTCATATTAAAAGATGCGAATGGATTAACACATGTACGTTTTGAAAAGTTGGGCGGTAGCGAAGAAATTTATTCGGAAGAAACGACCGGGAAGAACCTTCTTACAAAAACAATTTTTATAATTGATTCCACAGGCTTTGCTGAAATTGAAAATTATAAAGAAGACAGGAGCGAGAAAGGCCGGGCAGCGTTTAACTATACCCGGAATCTGAAATATTATCAATATCATAAGCTCACGTATTTAAAATCCATCTGGCTTGATTCTACAGCTACCCTGAATCTTAATGATGGTTCAAGTTACTCTTATGTAAGTTGCAAAGATGTGTTTTCAGCTTTTAAATATTATAAATACTATAGGAATTCTGAACTGGTATATCAAACCGAATGGCATCTCGACTCCTTAAAAGCTTGTATTGTCACCACCAGGTCCAAGTCTGTCGGTGATCTTACAATTATTGACACCAGCTTTATTCCATTGCAGAAAGTTCGCAATATTTTTACTGATAGCAATTATACAGAGCAATTTAGCCTGTCGTGGAACCCGAAAAAGAAGCAGATGCTAGAGGATACGATGCACATTTGCTTTCTATGGCAGGAGAAGCCCTTCACCGGGGATATAAACTTAAAGCTTTTATTTGGTGATGATGCTTTTAAGAAACAATACGCCAGGGAATTCATAACAAAAAGCGCCTGGGTATTTGAGAACAGCAAGACCCTGCAAGTCGCCATGGATGCCGACATGCTCAATTGGATCATGGGAATATCCGCCTCACAAAATATGGGGAGTTCATTTTCATTGAATATCAGGGAGGGGCAGCTGCGCGGGTCGCAGGATCTGTTTATGAAGCTTAAAAGAGGTAAGAAATTTACCAATTTATATTCTGTGAATTTTAACGATAACCTGAAAAATGGTTATGAAACCACCCATCATAATGAGCTGGTTTATGAAAAAATAAAGTACAGGAAACTGAAAAAGGCCATCACCCATAAAACTAAATATTATGAAGTGTACAATAGTAAAAAACCCAAAGAGCTCAAATTTTTGTATGACGAAAATGATTTTTATATCGACGGGCGCCAGGAGGGTGTAAAGATCCAAAACAATTATAGGGGCCAATTAAATCAACTGATCCAATATCATAATGGGATGCTCCAGGGTGAGGCTTTGAAATTCAATTCCAGGCAGCAGGCAGAGGTAAAATGCCATTTTATTAATGATACATTAAATGGTATCTATGAAAATTTCAATGAGAATAATGAATTAACGGACATCGCAAATTTTAAGAACGGTTTGCTTCACGGCAAATATTACCAATACCAATACCGCAACCTCACTGATTTG